>NZ_DATEMB010000034.1:0-4537 GCF_035276005.1 Rhizorhapis sp. | reverse complement strand
CGGGCCATAGAGCGGCGGACAGTCGCCCCACCGCCCACCGCTTTGCAGCGCATGGACGATCCCTGAAAGAACCCGGCGATCATCCACACGCTTCATTCCCCGCGTGCCGGTCGGTAGCAACGGCTCGATCCGTGCCCACTGGACATCCGAAAACCAAAAGAAATCCGCCATTCCCAACGCCTCCCTCGCAAGCGGCGTTGAATCACACTCGGCGGAATATGGGAATCCCGTTAATGGGTCCGGACCCTAGTTTTTCTAAAGAACATAGAATAGTATTAATGTCTATTTTTAGGGATCAATTCCAACAACTCAACAATTGTCATAGATCACGGCACCGCGGCTTTCAGAGTCTTGCCGACCTCGATCACCTCGCTCACGGCGGCGTCGCTTGTGGCACCCGGGGCAGAGTTGACCGTTATGTGCGTAATTCCAAGCCCCTGAAGACGCTGCGCTTCAGTGACCAGGGCATCCGGCCCCTCCTTCCCCACCGTCATCGAGCCCATTAGCATGATAGAATTCGGATCCCTGCCGGCCTCCGAGACATATTCCTTAAAACGGGGCAATGCGTCGGTCGATCCTCCGAGCGGCATCCAGCCATCCCCCAGGGCGGCCGCGCGTCGCATCGCTGCTTCACCAAATTGCGATCCAAACCAGATCGGGATGGGATTCTTCGGCAGGCGGGCAAGACCCATCTCATCGATCTCGTGGAATTCGCCTTTGAAGGTCACGAGCGGCTGGCGCCAATATAGTTTCAGCAACTCGACCTGCTCTGCCAGACGCGCGCCGCGTTTATGCACGTCCTGCCCAGCCGCCCTATATTCGGCTTCCTGCCAGCTGATGCCGACTCCAAGTTCGAAACGATTATTGGACAGGAATGCGAGCTCTGCCGCCTGCCTTGCCACAGCCGCCGTTTCCCGCAACGGCAAAATCAGGACTTGGCTTAGGAAGTGAATCCGGGAGGTGGTTGCCGCGAGATAGGAAAATAGGACGAACGGGTCCAGAAAAGGCGCGGCATATTGGTAATCGGGACGCCCTGGATAGCGTCCGGGTCGGGCGGACAATAAATGCCCGGCAAGTGCGATGTAGTCGAATCCAGCGTCTTCATAAGCTTGAGCAAGATCGCGGGTCTGGTGCGCGCTACGCACATCCGCCGTCGGAAATACAGCACCGTATCGCATCAGGGGGCTTCCTATTGCACTGCTAGCCAATCGACGGTCGGCTCTCCCCAGCAGCCTTGTGAGAGCGTTCGGCACCTGACGTAGGACATAGCAGCACGACGAGGCAACATATCCCCAGCGATGATCTGCCGGCCGACAACCGGCAGCATTCCACTATCGTCCGGTTCGTCACGAGGCGAGCGCGCCATTGCGTCCAGCTACCCGATCTCGCTTCACAATTTGACATTGGGAAGTTTTTTGCTATCAGTATTCCGACACCGAGGGCAATAGCACCCGATCAAGCAATAACAGATTGCAAGGGAGAAATCAGGAAGGGGGATTCGTGTGCTGCCGACATTCGTTTCTGCTTGAGCATCAGGGCTCTAAGTCCAGGATACGGCCGCTCGCAGTGCGCCTCGGGCCGCAAAGACGGCATCGCGAGATAGTCCTAACCGCGGCGCTCCCCACACGACACATGTAGTATTTCGGATCGACTAACAGTTTGACATTGCGCCGGTTCGAGCAGACGAATGATGAAAAGAATGTATTGGGAGGAGGAATGACGTCCTGACGCGCGATGCGCGATAGACCTCACATTGGACATGTACGTCCAAGCTTCACCCATGAATAGCATAGCAGGTGCCCATGAGAGTGCGGGCGATCCCCTCGGAATGGGTATCGTCGATAAGTACATAGCGGAAGTGGTCGCGAGTTCCGTTTATTATTTTGACGATGGCAGGAGTGGATAATGCGCATCAAATCGAAGTTGATCTCCGTATCGCTCGTAGCCGTTACGTATGCGACGGCTGCAAACGCTCAAGTCCCCTCGGAACCACCGGCGTCCGGCGCAGCCCAGGATGAGGGTATTGCCGATATAGTGGTGACCGCGCAGAGACGCGCTGAATCGGCTCAGGACGTCCCCATTGCGGTTACCGCTTTCACCGGCGATCAGTTGGATAAGCTGGGCGTCACTTCGGCGGACGATCTTCCGGCTGCTGTTCCAGGACTCACGATCAGTCCGAACGGTGGACGCGCTCCCATCTTTCTTCGCGGCGTGGGTAACAACATCTATAGCACCACGCCCGCGGTGCTGACATTCATCGACGGCGTATATCATCCATTCGGCAACACTGGCGGCGCCGACTACAGCAATATCCAAAGCATCGAAGTCTTGAAGGGACCGCAGGGGACGCTATTCGGCCGGAACGCGACTGGTGGCGTCATCCAAATCAGGACGAAAAGCCCATTTGACTGGCAGGGTGTTGATGCGGAAATCGGCTATGCCAACTACGACACTATAAGCACCCGGATCTACGCCGCAGCTAAACTGTCAGAAAACGTCGCAGCCGATGTGTCCGGCTTCTACCTGAACCAGGATGACGGATGGGGTACGAACTTCTTCGACGGAAAGGACATCTATACTCAGAAGAGATACGGAGTTCGCGGCAAGTTCGTCGCGCAGATCGACGATACCTTCGATGCGACCGTTACCGCCGATTATTCCAATCGCCGGAGTCAGATCGGCAACGCCTGGTCACCCGCAGTTGGCTATGACTTCCTATTTGATAGTTCCAACGGTCAGAAGATTTTTCTTGGTCCGTACGATATAGACGCCAATCAGAACCCACGGAATTGGTCGAAGGAATGGGGCACGTCGTTGACGCTGGACAAGCGCATTGGAGACATCAAGCTCCTCAGCATTTCTTCTTATCGCAAAGTGAACGAATATTTCCTGGTTGACGATGATGGAGGCCCGAATCCGTTCTTCTGGCTGGATCGCCAGGACCGCCAACGAGTCTTCACTCAGGAATTCCAAATCAGCGGCAATAGCGATCGGTTTAACTGGGTAGCCGGCCTCTATTACTATGATGCGAGGAACAGGATCACCGGCCCAACGTTCGCCGGTCCCTTTTCGGAGTTTATATTTGGTGCGGCGCTGGGTGAGGCGTTCGTTCTTCACCAAGTCGACCGGATCAAGGCCTATGCCGGCTATGCGCAGGGCACCCTGGAAGTCCTGCCCCGAACAAACCTGACGCTTGGCGCACGCTATACCATCGAAAAGCGCCGGCTCGAGGGCTTCACGAGCGGCAACACCGGCTTTGGTCTTATTGGCATTCCCGCCAGCCCCAATCCCGGCCAGCAAAAGAAAACGTTCAAGGAGCCCAACTTCCGCGTAGCGCTCGACCACAAATTCACGCCGAACGTCCTTGTCTACGCGTCCTGGAGCCGCGGCTTCAATGCGGGCTTTTTCAGTCAGCAGTCCATCTACGGCTTCAACGACTTCGTGAACCCAGCCCTCAAGCCAGAGATTATCGACGCCTACGAAATCGGCCTCAAGAGCGATCTGCTCAATCGTCGCTTGCGCGTCAATATCTCCGCATTTCTATATGACTACACCAACCTACAACAACAGGTCTACGTGAACGGCGCGGTCAACGTCGTCAACGCAGGCGGTGCCCGAATCAAAGGGATTGACTTTGAGGTGACGGCCCAGCCGGTGCGGGATCTGACTCTGTCAATTGGCGGAACCTATCTGGATACAAAATACACATCTTATCCGGGCGCTCCGAGATATGTGCGCGATCCGGTCAGCGGCGCAGTGGCCGCGAGCGCATTGGAGGCGAAGGGCAACGAAATTGTTCAGGCCCCGGATCTGAGCCTGCAGGCAACGGCAGCCCACACGCTCAACACGGCAATCGGGACCTTCACGACGACCGGGAACCTGAACTACGTAAGCAAGCAATTTGGTGATCCGCACAATGATTTTCCCATTCGAGCCAGAACCTTGATTGGTCTCAACGAGCAATGGGCCTCCGATGACCAGAAGACGACGATAACCCTATGGGTGAAGAACCTGACCAATAAGAAATGGAATACCAATCTCGCCTTGGTTGCGCCCACGGGCGTGATCGGACTGCAAGGCGCGCCAAGGACTTACGGCGTTACCCTCGGCCGAAAATTCTGACCATTGCGAGAACCCCTCGGCTGAATGTCGGCCGAGGGGCATACGGCGCGCGGATGGGACACGTGTTGATGCGATCCACCAAGCTTTGGCCAGGGGTATCTCGCTATGGGCCGCGGCCGAAAGGCGCTCAAAGTCATATCCTTCGGTGAGACGAGGAATCTCCTCGAGAAACTCCATCAGCCCCTGCTCAGGGTTGGGATCCAGATTGACGAAAATAAAGCCGTTCCAGGTGTCGACGTGCACCGGGGTGAGCGCGCAGGCTTTTCGATCGAGACCGTGGAAACCCTCCTCGTCGATCATATTGCGAAGCTCGCCCTGACGGTCGTAGGTCCAGCCATGGTAGTTGCAGACGAATGCGCCGCCGGAGCCGCGCTCCTCCCACACTAATTTGTTCAGGCGATGCTTGCATTGATTG
>NZ_DATEMB010000033.1:0-2070 GCF_035276005.1 Rhizorhapis sp. | reverse complement strand
TCCGCCACAAGGCCGCCCAGCACCCGCCACAGCGGCGCAAGGCTCTGCTCCCGCGCCCGATCGTAGAAGGGCGTCCGTCCCTCCTCTGCGGCGCGGTTAACCGTCTCTACAAAGCCATCTTCGGTCGCCATGACGCACCTCCAATTCCGATCTTCGAAAAACAACTTCCGTGTGTGAACTCGATGGGCGCACAGGCCCGGCCCCTCAACGGGCCAGCGCCTCCCCGGAGGCAATCGCGTCAGCGGTTGCGCCTTCGTTCGTCACCGCCAGATAGAGCAGCACCTTTTTCCTTGCCGCCCAGAACAACAAAAATGATGCTGCTCCCCCACATGCCGAGACAAGGCCAAGACCGGCGCCGAGAGCGGTTTTGCCAGAAGCGAACTGGGATGACAGCCCTCCCACCAGCGGAGGCGCCAAGCCGAGCGCGACAGTGGTGAGGAAGATGAGCAGCATCGATGTCAAGGTCGCCCGCATGGGCGCAGGGGTGAGCTTGTGAAAGGAAGAGATGGTGTTGCTCGCGCCGCCGACCGCAAAGAACATACCGGCAAAGGCATAAATCAGGAAAAAGCTTCGCGAAGGCTGAAGTACCGCGGCCACACAGAATATAGTGCTAAAAAGAGCGCAGGTCATGCCGACAAGCACTATGGCGTCCTGGCGATATCGCGAGCACCAGACACCTATGAATGGGACAAGGACGCTGGCCGTGACGAAGGTGACGAGATTGTACATGCCGAAGAGCCGTCCCGCCTCGACGATCGGCAAATCATATGCGCGGGAAAGATAGGCCGGGGTCCATGCGAGAAACCCATTTGTGCCGAGGACCAGACAGCCCGCGCCAACGAACAGTCCCGGATAAAGCCATCCTTGCGATCGCATGAATTGAACGACGTCGCGGAAAGAATTCATCTCGACGTCAAGGGCAACCGAGGCCCTGAGAGGTTCTCTGGCAAAGGCGGCAAAAGCGAATACAAGGAGGATACCAGGCAGGCCGATGATGATGAACACGGCCTGCCATTCGCGCAGGTCCGCCAGATAGCCTGCGGCCTGCGCCGCATTGACGAGGCTGATCGCTACAGAACCGATCAGATAGGCACTGGAGGCGCCAGCCATTCCGAAACTGTTGAAGATGGCCCCGCCGAAGGTTCGGCGATCGGGCGGCAGGGCGTCCGCGATAAGAGAGTAGGTCGCGGGCACGAGAGCAGCTTCACCCACCGCCAGGCCGATGCGCAGGAACACCAGCATCGGGAACGATGTCGCGAAACCCGAGAGAATCGTGCATATCGACCAAAGGACGACGGCGGAAATGATCAACTTGATGCGATTGCCCTTATCTGCCCATCTCGCCAGGGGAATGGTGATCAAGCCGTAGAAGATGGCGAAAGCCGAACCGAACAGCAGTCCCAGTTGAACATCGGAGACCGCCAGATCTCGCTTGAGTGGCTCGACAAGGAGGCCCAGGGCGAACCTGTCCACCATGGAAATGACGAACAGAGCCGAAAGAACGGCAATCATCGCCCATGCTCGGCCAGGTCTGAGCGTCGGTTCCCGCCGGCCTGCTATATCAGGTAGTTGCACCAGGGTTTCCTCCCTCAAACCGGCGAGCATAGGTAACGCCTTTCCCGACTAGAAGTCGAAACCGGCGCTGACCCCATAGGTACGGGGTTCAGCACGGCTGCCGACAAGTCCGGCAGGAGTGACCAGCGTGATCGCATAGTCATATCGTTTGTCCAGCAGGTTCTTTGCCCATAGGCTGATGAAATAATGATCGTCCGGCGAGGTCCAGCGTTCGGTGAGATTGACCACATAGCGCGTCGGCAGATTGAAACGATTTTGGGGATCCACGAAAGATTTTCCGCGGTAGTTGACGTTCCCCGACGTGGTGAAGCGCCCAACGGACGTAGACAGCACGTGCGAAACGGAGGCGGTGTAGCTTATTTCCGGCGTATTGGTCGTCTTCTTGCCTGCGGCATCAAGGCTGGGATGAACCGGATCGACGATGATGGCGCCGCTCGGCTGCAACACATAATTGGGAGCCAGCAGGTAGCTTTTATAATGAGCGTCGAGATAAGT
>NZ_DATEMB010000032.1:0-120019 GCF_035276005.1 Rhizorhapis sp. | reverse complement strand
CGCGTAACAGTGGAATATGTGCCGGGCTCACGCAGCGTATCCGTCCGCCAGGATGCGCACAATGCGCTTGGCTTCATCAAGAACCTGCATAAGGGGTCGGGCCTGGGTCTCGCCTGGGTCCTGTTCCTGGACAGCATCGCCGGGGCGCTGATTGCGATGAGCCTCACCGGCTTTCTCCTGTGGACGCGAATGCATGGCACGAGGCTGCTTGCCGGGGCTATTGTTGTTGCGAGCCTGGGCTTCGGCATAGCGGCGATGTGGCCCTATTTGCTCTGAATTGAGCCAGTCTTTATCTTGCTTTTTCCTCCTGCCGCCGACGGAAACCGCCACTGCGGCTTTCCTTTGGGCTGACCCGGCCTTTTCCCGCGTCGCTGGGAGCAACGGCTCGCCTCCAGGCGCGTTGTTGCTGCCGGTCGTAAAGGAGAAGAAGATGAAGCTGAGAGGATTATCGCTGCTCGGGCGCGCGCTGGCGGCAGCGATGCTGCTTGCCGGATGCGGCGGCAAGGATGAAGAGGTTTCGCAGCGCGAAAAGATCGGCCATGCCTGGAGATATGAAACCAAGGGCGACGCAAGGATCGCCTATATCGGCAGCGCGAACAGCGTGGCCACGCCGACCGCGCCGGACACCTTCGCGGTGCTGCTGCTCAACAGCCTCGACACTGGCGAAACCGGGGTCACGATCAAAACGGTCGGCGCGCCCTTTTTCTGTGACCTGTCGGATTGCAGCGTGACAGCCGCCGCCGATGGCGGAAAGCCAAAGCTGTGGCAGGGCCGCATGACCGACACGGAGGACGGGATCTTCATTCCACCGGCACGCCGAGCCTTCGAGACCATCAAGGACGCCAAGAAACTAAAGGTCACAGTGGGTCTTGGGCCCAAGACCAAGCAGGCTTTCGAGTTCGGCGTTTCCGGTCTCGACTGGAAGATCTGAGGGAGCGAGCCCATGTCATGGAAGCCAGGAGCTTGAAGTTCCTGGCTCCCCTCTTCGATATCATCCGGCCGCTTTGACGCGGGCCCGGAACTTGTGCAGCAGCGGCTCAGTATAGCCGTTAGGCTGGCTGACGCCCTCGAACACCAGCGCCCGGGCCGCCTGGAAGGCCAGGCTTTCCGCCTCCCGGCCAGACATGGACCGATAGAGCGGGTCGCCCGCATTCTGCGCGTCGACCTTCGCTGCCATGCGGCCAAAGGCGGCATCGACCTCTTCCGCCGTACAGACATCATGGAGCAGCCAGTTTGCCATATGCTGCGACGAAATGCGCAGCGTGGCGCGATCCTCCATCAGGCCGATGTCATGGATGTCCGGTACCTTGGAACAGCCCACGCCCTGATCAACCCAGCGCACCACATAGCCCAAAATGCCTTGGGCATTGTTGTCCAGCTCTTCGCGGATTTCCTGGTCAGACCAGTTGACACCTGCGGCGAGCGGAAGGCTAAGTAGTTTTTCCAGGCTGGCGACGGGTTCGGCGCGCCGTTCCTCCTGCCGGGCGAAGACGTCAACGGCATGATAATGGGTGGCGTGCAAGGTGGCGGCGGTGGGCGAAGGGACCCAGGCCGTATTGGCTCCCGTGCGGGGATGGCCGATCTTCTGTTCCAGCATATCGGCCATCCGGTCCGGCGCTGCCCACATCCCCTTGCCAATCTGCGCCTTGCCGGAAAGGCCGCAGGCAAGGCCGATCTGAACGTTGCGATCCTCATAGGCTGCAATCCAGGCGGACGCTTTCATGTCCCCCTTGCGGATCATCGGGCCCGCCTGCATGGAGGTATGCATTTCATCGCCGGTGCGGTCGAGGAAACCGGTATTGATGAAGACGATCCGGTCCTTCACGGCATGGATGCAGGCGGCAAGATTGGCCGAAGTGCGGCGCTCTTCATCCATGACGCCGACCTTCAGCGCGTGACGCTCGACGCCCAGAAGATCCTCGATCGCGTCGAACAGACGATTGGTGAAGGCCACCTCCTCCGGCCCATGCATCTTGGGCTTCACGATGTAGATGGACCCTGTGCGGCTGTTCACGAACGAACCGTTGCGCTTCAGGTCATGGAGGGCGATCAGGCTGGTGACGATGCCGTCCAATATGCCCTCGGGAGCCTCCGATCCGTCCTGCAACTGCACCGCCGGCGTCGTCATCAGATGGCCGACATTGCGGACGAAGAGCAGGCTTCGTCCTGGCAGGGTGAAGGACGTCCCATCAGGCGCAACATAGCTGCGGTCCGGATTCAACCGGCGGGTCATCATCTTCCCGCCCTTTTCGAACGTATCCTCCAGATCGCCCTTCATCAGGCCAAGCCAGTTGGAATAAGCCGCAACCTTGTCTTCCGCATCAACGGCGGCAATCGAGTCCTCAAGATCGATGATAGTGGACAGGGCCGCTTCCAATATCACGTCGGCAAGGCCGGCAGGGTCGTCCTTGCCAATAGGATGCGACCGGTCGATGACGAGCTCGATGTGGAGGCCATTATGCCGGAGGAGGATATTGTCCCCCGCCCGTCCGGCAAGCTGCGAAGGATCGGCCAATACAGGTTCGCCGCCATTCCATTGCGCCCAGCTCCCGGACGCGAGCGGAACGGAACGGTCGAGAAATCCCTTGGCCCAACTGATGACTTGCGCACCCCGTTCCGGGTCATAGCCTTTGCCCTGAGCTGCGCCCGGAATTGCGTCCGTACCGTAGAGCGCATCATAAAGGCTGCCCCAGCGCGCATTGGCGGCATTGAGCACGAACCGGGCATTGAGGACCGGCACAACCAGTTGCGGTCCCGCCAGCGTCGCCAATTCGGCGTCCACATTGCGCGATGAAATGGAGAAAACCGCAGGTTCCTCGACCAGATAGCCGATATCCTTCAGGAAAGCCTGATAGGCCTCCAGGTCGATCGGGCGGCCCGGCCGTTCCTGATGCCAGGCGTCGATCCTGGCCTGCATATCGTCACGCTTGGCGAGAAGAGCGGCGTTCTCAGGAGCAAAGCGGGCGAAAATACCGGCGGCGCCACGCCAGAAGGCTTCAGCGTCAATAGCGGTTCCCGGGAGCGCCCTGTCCTCAATGAACCGCACCAACCGTTCGTCGACCCTGAGCCCTGCTTTCTCGATCATCGTCATTTCTGTCAGCCCTTTCGCAACCGAGGCGATCCACAGCGGCCATGCTGGGACGCGCGCCTCTTTCCTAATCGAATCCGCTGCCGAGTCACGCAAGGGCGACCGGCCACTATCCGGAATCGCAATACCGAGGGGACGGCACTGACGATTTGCGCCATTTTCGACCATCGCCGGGATGGATCAACGGACTATTCGACAGCGATTGCGGGCATTGCAGGCGGCTGAATAGTAACTCGATCCGTGCTCGTAAAGGGATTGGGAAAAATACTGGGGCGCCCCGTCTCTGCCGCGCTCAGCCAATGGACCTGCCCGGTGCCACGCCGACATGCGCCTCACCGCGCGCCTCAGCGGCAATGATTTGCCGCCGCCGCTCGCGATAGCGGGCCCTTTGGCTTTCGTCCCGCTCGTGATGGCAATGGGGGCAGGAAACACCCTCTGCATAAAGCGGTGAGGCCTTGTCTTGCGCCGATACTGGTCGGCGGCAGGCATGACAAAGGCCGTGTTCTCCGAGCTTCAGTCCATGTCCAACGGCCACACGCTGGTCAAAAACGAAGCATTCGCCTTGCCATCGGGATTCTTCCGCAGGCACCGTCTCAAGATATTTGAGAATGCCGCCCTTCAGATGATAGACCTCGTCAAAGCCCCGGCTTTTGACGAAGGCCGTTGATTTCTCACACCGTATCCCGCCTGTGCAGAACATCGCGATCTTGCGGGCCTTGCCCTGCCTCAGTTGCTCTGCCTGGGCGTCAAACCAAGCCGGAAAGTCGCCAAAGCTATTCGTCTCCGGGTTGATCGCGCCTTCAAACGTGCCAATGGCCACTTCATAGTCATTGCGGGTGTCAATGATGATGGTGCCGGGGTCGGCGATCAGGGCATTCCAGTCCTCCGGCTCCACGTAAAGACCGGCATTGGAGGCGGGATCGAGATCGCCGGCACCCATGGTGACGATCTCCTTCTTCAAGCGGACCTTCATGCGGAAGAAAGGCATTTCGCGCGCCGTGGAATATTTGACATCCAGGCCGTCGCAGCCTGGCAGGCCGCGGATATGCGCAATCACCTGTTCAAGGGCATCCTCTGCCCCGGCGATGGTTCCGTTGATCCCCTCCCTGGCCAGAAGCAGGGTTCCCTTGATCCCCACCGCATCGCACAGCTTGAGAAGCGGTTCCCGCAGGGCGGCGGGATCGTCGAACCGGGCGAAACGATACAAGGCGGCAACGGTGATGGTGCAGGAGGTCATGGCGAGCGCCTATACAATAGCGGCGAGCCCATTCAAAGCCGTTGAACCCGGTTGGGACTCAGGGCATAGCCCTTTCATGGTTCCCCTTTCGTTCGCTGGTCATGAGTTGCTGCTATTACCCGAAGCCGCGCTCTTCTGGCCGGCCAGGCGGGCGCTGGTGCTTGCCGACCTGCATTTTGAAAAGGCAAGCTGGTATGCCGCTCAGGGGCAGATGCTGCCTCCCTATGACAGCCTGGCGACGCTGTCCGCGATTGCGGCGCTGACCGGGAGGCTGGACGCGCAGGAGGTCTGGTGCCTGGGCGACAGCTTCCACGACGACGGTGGCACGGCGCGCCTTCCTGACCCCGCACGGCGCAAGCTGTCGGACCTGACCGGCAAATTGCGCTGGACCTGGATCACCGGCAACCATGACTCGGCGCCGGAAGACAGGCTGGGCGGGGAGATTTTCATACAAGCCGAGGTCGATGGCCTTGTCTTGCGGCATGAAGCCGATCCTTCCGACCCGCGGCCGGAATTGTCCGGCCACTTCCATCCGAAGCTGCGCCTGATGCACAGGGGCAGGAATGTGTCCCGCCGGTGCTTCGTCCATTCCAAGCGCAAGATCATCCTTCCGGCCTTCGGCGCCCTTACCGGCGGCCTGGACGCGCGACACCCGGAAATCGGTCGGGCCATAGGGGGCCGCCGGGAAGCGATTGTTGCGCTGCCAGGAAGGCTCCTGCGCTTCCCCTTGAGCGGCAACTTTACGGAATTGTAATGAAATTGCGTTATATTACATGCAGACAGATGAAATGGAACATACACCCTGTTGCATGAAAGATGCACTGGGAGGAAATGCATGTGATTCCAAGCAATTCCTGATTGGCAATCGCATACCGGTTCGATTAATCTGCCCCAAAACAGAACAATAGCTGCCTTTCGGGAGAGCATATATGAAAAAGGGCCTCTTGCTCCTTTCTGCCGGTCTTTCGGCCCTATCCTTCCCTGCCCGCGCGCAGGATGCCGCAGCAGAAGCTGCGCCTCAGAATACAGCCGCCGAAACCTATGATCCCAATGCGATCATTGTGACGGCCACGCGCCGCGCGAGCCCCCTGAGCGACGTTCCGATCGCCGTATCGGCGGTGACGGCGGAATCGATGCAGAATAGCGGCGCGTCGGACATCCGCCAACTCAATCAGCTCGCGCCCTCGCTTCTGGTCTCATCCACCGGCACCGAAGCCAATGGATCGGCGCGCATTCGCGGCATCGGCACGGTGGGCGACAATCCGGGGCTTGAAAGCTCCGTCGGGGTGTTCATCGACGGCGTGTACCGGTCGCGCACCGGCGCGGGTCTCAACGAGTTGGGCGAGATCGAGCGGGTCGAGGTGCTGCGCGGACCCCAGGGAACGCTGTTCGGCCGCAACACCTCCGCCGGCCTCCTGAACATCGTCAGCAAGGCGCCCGAGTTCAAATTCGGCGCCAGCGGCGAGATCACCTATGGCAATTACGACTATTGGCGGCTTTCCGGACGCGTGACGGGGCCAATAACGGAGGGTCTGGCGCTCAGCCTGGATGGCGTCTGGGTCCAGCGCGACGGATTTCTCGACTTGGTCGATTCGTCTGGCAGCAAGATCGGCGAAGCAAATGACCGCGACCGTTATTTTCTGCGCGGCCAAGCCCTCTGGGAGCCCAACGACGCGCTGTCGGTGCGGATCATCGGCGATTACACTCACCGCGACGAGAGCTGCTGCGCAGCGACGTACATTTCAACGCGGGAAACAGTCGATCCGACACCAGGCATTCCCGGCGACTTTGCCCAAAGTCCCACGGCCAATCGCATCCTCCAGATATTGAACGCGATCAAGCCTGGCTCTGTCCCGGTAGCGCCCCGCCCCTATACCCGCGAGGCATATATCACGCCGGGCCGCGAATATAGTAGCGACCTGAAGGATTGGGGACTTTCGGCCGAGATTAATTATGATTTCGGGCTTGCGAAGCTGACCAGCATCACCGCCTACCGCGATTATAAGTCCAAGGATTTCGGTGATTATGACTATACTGCGGCCGATATTCTTTACCGCGATCCCAATACCTTCCGCCAGTTCAAGACTTTCACACAGGAACTGCGCCTGCAAGGACAGGCCTTCAACGACCAGCTCGATTGGCTTGTCGGTGGCTATTACGCCCACGAGAAGCTAACGCTGCGTGACAATATCGTGTTCGGTGCTGACTATGGCCGGTTCGCGACATGCCGGCTGCTCACGGCCAATCTGACGCCCGCGCAATCGGCCGCCTTCCCTTCCGCGGCCTGCGGTTCGCCGACGGGGACCGCGGGCTTGATCAGCGCCCTCGTTCCGGCACCGTTGCGACCGGCCTTCACCGCCCTTGCCAATATTCCGGCGGGCACAGGCGACACCGATTCCCGGTACTTTCAAAAGAGCGAGAACTGGGCCCTGTTCACCCATAATATCCTGCATATCACGGACAAGATCGATTTCACGGTCGGCCTGCGCTATACGCATGAAACGAAGGACTTTTCAGCCAGCCTGAACAACAACAACACAACCTGCCCTGCCTTGCAAACAGCACTCGCGCCGGCAGTAGCGGGCGGCCTCGGCGCTGCCGCGGCCAATGCGGCGAGAGGCATATTGGCGCTCGCTTGCCTCGGCAACAGCAGTTCCACCCTCAATGGCCTGTCCTTGCGCGACGACATCAGCGACGGAGAATTTTCCGGCACCGCCGTCCTTTCCTTCAAGCCCACATCGGAGATACTGCTCTACGCCAGCTATTCGCGTGGCTACAAGGCGGGCGGCTATAATCTCGACCGGTTCGAGCTGGGCAATACTGGCCTTTCAACGCTGACCTCATCGCCTGCTACCTACTTCTTCCCCCGTACAAACGCCGATGCGAGCAGCCTGCGTTTCGCTCCGGAAAAGGTTGATGCGTTCGAGATCGGCCTGAAATACAGCACGCGGAAATGGAGCGCCAATATTGCCGCTTTCCGTCAGGAGTTCGAGAATTTCCAGCTCAATACCTTTAACGGCACCAGCTTTGTCGTCCAGAACATCAATGGCTGCGGCGAATCGCTGACGACCGGCTCGATTGATGTGGGCGGCGGGCGCTGCGATCGGGACGATGTCAAACCCGGACTCGTCAGCCAGGGCGTCGAAGTCGAATTGACCGCCACGCCGGTCCGCGACATCCGGGTGAGCGGCGGCCTGACCTATGCCGAGGCTAAGTTCAGGAACCGGCTGGTAGG
The DNA here is from genome assembly GCF_035276005.1 of Rhizorhapis sp. Lineage (NCBI taxonomy): Bacteria > Pseudomonadati > Pseudomonadota > Alphaproteobacteria > Sphingomonadales > Sphingomonadaceae > Rhizorhapis > Rhizorhapis sp. Next base: position 112,459 of record NZ_DATEMB010000032.1, on the reverse strand, counting down.
TAGCAGCGACGGCCAGACGCCGCTCGACGATGCGCTGTTCCTGCTGCCCGGCAACGTGAACAGCAACGCGCCAAAGTTCGTGACCACGGTGAGCTTTGCATGGACGCCGCCATTGGGCGGCAGCGGCCTGTCGGGGCTCGTCTATTTTGATGGGCGCATGACCAGCGACTACAATACCGGCTCTGACCTGTTCCCTGAAAAGGAACAGGATGGCTACAGCGTGTGGAATGCCCGCGTCGGGATACGCGGGCCGGAGGAAAGTTGGGCGGTCGAATTCTGGGGCCAAAATATTTTCAACACCCGATATACCCAGGTCGCGTTCAACAGCCCGTTGCAGGGAAGCGGCTCATCCGCGCATGTCCGGGCAGGAAGGGCGGCGGTGGCGACACAGCTCTTCTCCGCCTATCTCGCAGAGCCACGCACCTACGGCATCACGCTTCGCGGCAAGTTCTGAGGTTGGATGCCGCTATAGCAGCAAGAGGCTGAGGAGCGGCATGCAAATAAAGCAAGGCCGTTGTCCCTGCGCAGGCAGGGACAACGTTTTTCCTTTTCGAACGGCAGTTCTCTCACCCAGGCAAAGGGGGGTTATTTCGTTGCTTGAATGCAACCAAATGTCCCTGAACACGTTTCATCCGGAGGTGCGGTCCAGCAGATTTGGTCGGCCCGATGAAACATCTCGCAATAGCCATGAGCGCGGTTCTTGCGCTCCTCAACGCCGAAGCGGCGTCAGCCCAAGCACTGACGCTGCGGGAAGGTACAGCCATACGCCTTGAAACCCGGCAGGACATCTCCTCCAAATCGGCAAAGGTGGGGGATAGCGTGGAACTCGCGGTTGCCGCTCCCCTGGTGGTGGACGGCACGACCCTGATCCCGGCCGGAGCGCCAGCCGTTGGCGAAGTCAGCCGCGTGCGGGACAATGGCCTGCTCGGCCGGTCAGGCAAGCTGGACATCAAGGTAACGAAAATACGCGCGGGAGAAACGGAGATCCCGGTGCGCGGACAGCGCAACAGCAAAGGCAAGTCGGGCACGCTCGGCGCTGTCGGGGCCGGTGTGGTCTTTCTTCCCCTGGCGATTATCGTGAAGGGCCGCGAGGCCAAGATCAAGGCGGGGACAGCCTTCGATGTCTATGTCGACCGCGACGTGGCCTTGGGTGAACCAGCCGCTCCCGAGCCGCCCTACCGGTCCGAACCGCCTCAGCTGTTGCGCTCGATCGATCCATCAGCCCCGACAAGTTAGGCGTTTGGCGTTTCCGTCAGCCGCTGCGCCAGAAAATCGAGCACCGCACGCACCCGGGGCGTGTGGCGCAGCCGTTCATGGGTAAGCAGCCATAATGCCCCCCCATCCTTGGGGTCAGGCTTCAGGCAGCGGACAAGGTCCGGGTCGCGGTCGGCAACGAAGCTTGGTAGCACAGCAAGGCCAAAACCGGCGCGCACGGCCGACAACAGGCCGGTCGGCGATCCATGATGCATTGCCACCGATCCTTCCAGGCCGTGCTTTTTCAACCAACTACGATATAGTCCCCACACCTGCTCGCCTCCGCCGCCGATGAAGGGGTGCTTGAGCAATTCCGCTCTCGTCCGCGGCACTCCATGCTCCTTCGCATAGGCGCGGCTGCAATAGAGCGTCCATGGATCGGGGGCGATCCGGCGGCCGACGAGCCCCCCGCCGGTAGGACCTTTGCTGTTCCGCAGCGCCACATCGGCAGCGCCTGTGGAGAGGTCCCGCACCTCGCTGCCCGTTTCAACTTCAATCAATATGTGGGGATAGGCGGCATGCAGTTCGCGGAGAATGGAGGGCAGAACGGTAATCGCGTAGATTTCAAGCGTGGTCAGACGAACAACGCCGCTGATGTCCCGCGCCTGAGAGGCCGCAGCGTCAGCAAAGACCGTGGCCGCATCCCGAACCGATTGCGCCTGCGCCAGCAAGGCCTCGCCGGCGGTGGTGAGCCTGTAGCCTGACTGCGCACGGTCGAACAGCATCAGACCCAGCCCCTGTTCCAGTGCGGCGATCCGGCGGGCAGCCGTGGTCTGGCTCACCCTCAGTGCCCGCCCTGCGGCCAGAGTGCTGCCGGTCTCAGCCACGGCAAGAAAATAGCGCAGGTCGTTCCAGTCGAACATGGCCCCATTCTGCACTTTTGCAGAATAGTTTCGCAACATCGTTGTTAGGCTTTCGACACCATTAACGATAATGATGATCGCAGCGCTGGCGTTGGCGCCCGCGCCCGTTCCACCCCAGGAAAGAAACAGCCATGAACAGGACATTCGCGCTCGCCGCGATTGCCGGTTGCCTGAGCATTACACCGGCCGCGGCTCAATCTTCAGGTCAGGTCATTTATAGGGAGACCGTCAGCTTCGCCGATCTCGATCTAGGCAGCGCCGAGGGCATAAGAGCTCTCGACCGCCGCCTCCACGCTGCCGTGCGGGCCGCCTGCGGACGCGCGTCACCAGCCGATCTTGCGGGACGGAATGACGTCCGCCGGTGCCGGGCCAGGGCCATGCACAATGTGGCGCTTCAGCGGAGCCAGGTTCTCGCGGCCGCAGACGGTACAAAATCAGCGCAGATCGCCGCCCGCTGATCAGAGCAGTTCCACCCCCATGGCCGTCGCCTCTCCGCCGCCAATGCACAGGGAGGCGACGCCCCTTTGGAGGCCCTGTTCCTGTAGCGCCGCCAATAGCGTCGCCAGGATGCGCGCGCCCGATGCCCCGATCGGATGACCAAGAGCCGTCGCGCCACCGTTGACGTTGAGCTTTTCGTGCGGAATGCCAAGTTCCTGCATGGCGATCATCGCGACCACGGCAAAGGCTTCATTCACTTCGAACAGGTCCACCTGGTCTAGCGACCATCCCGCCTTCGCCAGCACCTTCCTGATCGCGGGAACAGGGGCAGTGGTGAACAGGCCGGGCTCATGTGCATGGGCGGCGTGGGCGACCACACGCGCCACCGGGCTGAGGCCTAGCTTCTCCGCGACGGAGGCACGCGTCATCACCAGCGCCGCCGCGCCATCTGAAATGGAGGAGGCGTTGGCGGCGGTGATCGTGCCATCTTTCGCGAAGACGGGCTTGAGGCCGGGGATCTTTTCGGGCTGAGCCTTGCCCGGCTGCTCATCCGTGTCGATCGTCACGGCGCCTTTGCGCGTTTCCACCACGACCGGAGCGACTTCACGGCGGAAGGCGCCATTCTCTATCGCCGCCAGTGCGCGCGTCAGGGAGGCAAGTGCGTAGGCGTCCTGCGCCTCCCGCGTGAATTGATAATGCCGCGCCGCATCCTCGGCAAAGGCCCCCATGGGCTTTCCCACTGTATAGGCGTCCTCGAGGCCGTCCATCATCATGGAATCGACCACGCGATCATGGCCGATCCGCGCGCCGGACCGGTGCTTTGGCAGCAGATAGGGCGCGTTCGACATCGATTCCATGCCGCCAGCAAGAATGACATCGGCTGAGCCAGCCACGAGCGCATCATGCGCCAGGATCGCGGCCTGCATGCCCGATCCGCACATCTTGTTGACTGTCGCCGCCTCGACCTGCAGCGGCAGTCCCGCGCCCAGCGCCGCCTGCCGCGCCGGAGCCTGTCCTAGACCGGCAGGCAACACGCAGCCCATGATGATCTGGTCCACGGCATCCCCCGCAACGCCGGATCGCTCAAGAGCCGCCTTTGCCACCGCCGCACCCAACTCGGTCGCTTTCAAAGGCGAAAGAGCCCCTTGAAAACCGCCCATCGGGGTGCGTGCATAGGAGGCGATGACGACGGGGTCTGCTGACATGCGGATTTCCTTGAATGAGGAGTTTTCTTTACCGGATATAGTGAAAGGCGAAGGCCGGGAGAAGGATCATTCCAGGGCGAAGGTCAATTGCCGGGGCTCGGCCGACGGCGGTTCGTTGAAATTGGACATAGTCACCCCAAGCAGCCTTATGGGTTTTCTCAACGGGAAGAGCTGGCTCATCAATTCCCGGCTCACCCGAAGCAGGGCCGCATGATCCTCGATGGCGGCGGACAGGGTTCGGCTGCGCGTGACGAGGCGAAAATCGGCATATTTGACCTTGACCGTAACGGTGCGGCCATAAAGCCCTGCCTTGCAGCACCATTCCCATACCTCATCCGCCTGTCTGGCGGTCGCATCAAATATGGCCAAGGGATCCACGAGATCGGCGGCAAAGGTGGTTTCGGAACCCGAGGATTTTCGCACTCTGTCCGGCGATACCGGCCTGTCGTCCCTGCCCCTTGCTATGCCATGATACCAGGCCCCGGACTTGCCGAACTGTTCCTGAAGAAGGGCAAGACTCTGTCCGCGAAGATCGGCGCCCGTGAATATGCCGAGGGCGTGCATCCTGGCCACGGTCCTTGGCCCAACGCCATGGAAGCGGCCGATGTCGAGCGCGGCGATGAAGGCTTCCGCCCTTGCCGGGGTGATCACGAACTGGCCATCGGGCTTGTTCTGGTCCGATCCAAGTTTTGCCAGAAACTTGTTGAACGAAATCCCTGCGGACGCGGTGAGCCCTGTCTCCGCCCTTATGTTCGCCCGTATCTCCTCTGCGGTCGCAGTCGCGGAGGGAAGCCCCCGCCAGTTGGCCGTCACATCCAGATAGGCTTCATCGAGCGAAAGAGGTTCGATCAGATCCGTATAGCCCGCAAAAATATTGCGAATCTGCCGCGAGACGTCCCGATATACGTCGAAGCGCGGCCGCACGAACAGCAGTTCGGGGCACTTTCGAAGGGCCGTGCTCGACGGCATGGCCGACCGGACACCGAACCGCCTCGCCTCATAGCTCGCCGCCGCTACCACGCCCCGGGGAGAGGCATGGCCGACGGCAACCGGTCTTCCCTTCAGCGCTGGATCGTCCCGCTGCTCGACCGAGGCGAAGAAGGCGTCCATATCGACATGGATGATCTTGCGCATCGGTGCGTCGCCCATGGCGTCCTTCATTTACCCGCTCCGGCCCCTTCCGCACGAGCCTTCACCTGGTCTCGTTTCGGTTCTGATCGAACCGGAACGAGACCAATATTCCCTTGTTCTCCGTGATTTCCGAGCCGCCAGATGAGTCCATCTGGCTCGAAATCACTCCTTAGAACATATCAAGAACATTCTGGACCTACCAGACCGGAAATCAATTTGCTGTTTCAAGGAATATCCGCGTAGCGGCCTGTTGCGCAACGGCGGTTACATGGCCTCAGCCAATATGAGAGAAAACATGTCGTCTGCATCGGCCCATTCCCGGCACGGCGACCAACCACCGGCGCGAAGCAAAAGGCGAGCGTCCCGCACGCCATATTTATGGCTGTTCTCACTATGGATGGTTTCGCCCTCGCGCATGGAGAACCGTTTGCCTGCGACCGTGAAATCGACATCTCGAGCGGCCTGAAGGTGCATTTCGATCCGGGCGGCATCATCGTTCCAGCGGACCAGATGACGGAAGGCCTCGACCGGCATCGTACCGTCCAATTCGCGATTGATGCGCGTCAACAGGTTCAGATTGAATTGAGCCGTCACCCCTGCGGCATCGTCATAAGCGGGGATCAGTACAGCCGGATCCTTGATGCGGTCTATCCCGATCAGCAGCATCGCGCCATCGCCAAGCGACCGCCGGAAGGAACGAAGCAGGTCCACGGCCACCGCCGCTTCGAAATTGCCGATGGTGGAGCCGGGAAAAAAGCCCAGTCTCGGAAGATGGCCAGCAAGGCGCGGCAGCTCTATCGGATGGGTGAAGTCGGCCTCGACAGCGCGGACCGGCAGGCTTGGAAAGTCCAGCGCCAGCGCCGCCGTGCTCTCCCTCAGAAAATCGCCGCTGATGTCCACCGCGACATAGGCGGCAGGATCAATCCTTTTCAGAAGATGGGGCGTCTTGGCCGCGGAACCGGCGCCAAATTCAATAACTGCGCGGCCGGGACCGGCAACCTTTCCCACTTCGGCGCAATGGGCCGTCAGCAGGGCGGTTTCGGTACGGGTCGGGTAATATTCGGGCAGATCGGTGATCTGTTCGAAGAGCTCGGATCCGCGCTGGTCATAGAACCAGCGTGCAGGAGTGGTCTTGGGGATGCTGGAAAGCCCGTTCAGTATATCCTCGCGAAAGGCCGCATCGGCTTCATCCCCTGTTTGGCGGACAAGAGCGGGATCGGCCATCACAAATCCTTTGCCAATCGAAGGCCGGTGAACTGCCAGCGCTGATGGGGGTAGAAGAAGTTGCGGTAGCTCGCCCGCATGTGGCCGCGCGGCGTGGCGCAACTGCCGCCCTTCAAGACGAACTGCCCAGACATGAACTTGCCATTATATTCGCCGACTGCCCCGTCGGCTGGTTTGAAGCCGGGATAGGGCCGATAGGCGCAACCCGTCCATTCCCACACATCGCCGAACATCTGTGACAAGGCGCTTGGCTCTTCACAGGCGCGGGGGCGGACGGCCCCGGCACGATCGAGCTGATTGCCGCCCACAGGATCGATGCCTTGGGCGGCGCTCTCCCATTCCGCTTCCGTAGGCAGCCGCGCGCCTGCCCAGGAAGCGAAGGCGTCCGCCTCATAGAAGCTGATATGGGTCACCGGCGCGGCGGGATTGACCGGATGGCGGCCGTCATGACCGAAGCTGGTCCAGCCGTCCTGCCCGCCGGCTTTCCAATAAAGGGGGGCATTGATCCGTTCCCGCTGGACCCAGGCCCAGCCATCGGACAGCCAGTGGCGGGGCTCCAAATAGCCGCCATCGTTCATGAATTCCAGCCATTCGCCATTGGTGACGGGCCGGTGGGCCAGCGCATGAGGGCTCAGCAGCACATCATAGGCGGGGCCTTCGCAGTCAAAGGCAAAATCCTGCCCTTCATGGCCGATACGCGCCCTGCCCTCTCTCCCCCCTATCCATTGCGTTGGGGCGGGCATTGGGGCGGGCATTGCCGAAGGAGCACGCCACAAGGCGGCCTCGAGCGGATTTTGAGCGAACAGGTGAAGAATGTCTGTCAACAGCAGTTCCTGATGCTGTTGCTCATGATGCAGGCCCAGCACCAGCAGCTCCTTCGCTCTTTGCGAAAATGTGGGCAGCGCCTCTCCGATCGCCGCATCCACATGCGCCCGGTAGGCGAGCACTTCGGGCAGCGATGGACGCGTCAGAAGACCCCGCCGGGGACGCGCATGGCGATCTCCCTCAGCCTCATAATAGCTGTTGAAGAGAAAATGATACCGCTCATCGAACGGACGATAGCGTGGCACATGATCGCGCAGGACGAAGGTTTCGAAGAACCAGCTTGTATGCGCCAGGTGCCATTTGGCGGGGGAGGCATCTTCCATCGACTGCGCCGTCGCATCGGCGTCAGAAAGCGGCGCGGAAAGCGCCCCGGATAATGTCCGGATGCGCATATAATCCGCTGGTCCGCTCGTTGACGGGTAGGACCTTGTTTCGGCAGGCATTCGCCCTCCCGGGTTTCGGTGGGGCTAACGCAGGGGCAGTCGTTTCGATCCGAAGATCAGGAGATTCTATCAGCGCGACCCGCCGGGCACCCACAATATGTCGCCCTCGCCCGCTGCGTTGACGGCGCGGGCCAGGACGAAGAGGTGGTCGGACAGCCGGTTCAGATAGGCGAGCGCCTGCGGGTTAAGCGGCACTTCCGCAGCGGCGCGCACAGCCGTTCGCTCCGCCCGCCGGACGACCGCACGCGCGAGATGCACCGCTGCGGCCGCATCGCTGCCGCCGGGCAGGATGAAGCTTCTGAGCGGTTCCAGCGCCGCGTTCATGCCGTCGATTTCGCTTTCCAGCCGCTCAACCTGAGCGGGCACGATCCGCAGGGTCATTTCGCCCGGCGTGAAATCCTCGCCAGGGGTTGCCAGATCCGCGCCGAGATCGAAAAGATCATTCTGGATACGGCGGAGCATGGCGGCATAGCCCTCTTCCTTCAGGGCCACGATCGCAACGCCGATGGCGCTGTTCGCTTCGTCAACATCGCCGATGGCCGCCATGCGCATGTCGGACTTGGCGAGGCGGGAACCGTCGACCAGTCCGGTCGTGCCATCGTCGCCCGTGCGCGTATAAATCTTGTTGAGTTTGACCAAATCAGCGCCCGCCGCCGGTCATCAGGAGCAGGAAGGCCACCAGCAAAATGGCAAGTGCCTGAAAGCCGATGCGTGCCATCATCATCTTGTTCTGCTTAAGGCTGGAGACGCTTGGCCCCTGCCCTCCTTTCAGATCCTGCTCCGTGGTCTTGAGGAAGGTGATGATGCCGCGAATGAGCGCAACGAGCGTGGCGATGGCGGCAAGGACGATGAGGATGACGAGAAAGGTTGTCATAGGTCCTATCTAGGCCTCTCCCAGCGATATTCCAATGGGAAAGACGAGTTGCCGCAAATCCTGCACCAGGCGAGCGGGATCGGTGCCTGAGGCCCTGAGACTGGCAAGCGACGGCCCCCCAATTGCGCTTGGCAAGCCGCTTGCCGTCGGCTCCCAGGAGCAGACCATGGTGGCGATAGCTAGGGGTGGGCAGTCCGAGCAGCGCCTGAAGCAAGCGATGTATATGGGTAGCCGCAAACAAGTCGCGGCCCCGGATGATGTGCGTAATACCCATCCCGGCATCGTCGATCGTGGCGGCCAGATGATAGCTGGTGGGTGCGTCCTTGCGCGCGAGGATCACGTCGCCAGCGCTCAGCGGATCGGCTGTGACCGGGCCAATGTCCAGATCCTCCCAGACAAGCGGCCCTGCAAGCGCGGCGGCCCTTGCCATATCGATACGCCATCCATGAGGCTCTTCCTCAATCCGCCGCCTGCGCTCCGTTTTGCTCAAGCGGCGGCAGGTGCCGGGATAATGCGGACCATCGGGCCCATGCGGCGCGGAAAGGCTGGCGGCGATTTCGGCCGCGATCTCCGCGCGGGTACAGAAACAGGGATAGACCAGCCCTTCCCCCTTCAATTGTTCCAGCACCGCTTCGTATATTTCCAACCGCCCGGACTGAAAAACCAACGGCCCATCCCAGCCGATGCCCAGCCAGCGCAAATCTTCCAATATTCCCTCGACATGTTCGGGGCGGCTGCGGGTGCCGTCGATATCTTCAATACGAAGGCGAAATTGACCGCCTGTGGAGCGGGCCAGATCATGCGCCATCAGCGCGGACCAGCCATGTCCCAGATGCAGCCGCCCTGTCGGACTGGGCGCGAAGCGAGTCACAAGATGTTGCGGGCTATTGCACGGATTCATGCAGACTCTTGACGGGTGGGGGTGGTTAATGCTGTCATACGCATGTCACGCTTTTCATGGATTAGCGAGGCCGGAAAGGGCGAGAAGCTTAGGTTTATGTACCATCCCGACCTTATACGACATCCAGATCATTGTCCGGCATTGGTGCTGAATGCCGATTACACGCCGCTCAGTTATTATCCCCTGAGCTTGTGGCCTTGGCAAACCGCCATCAAGGCGGTTTTTTTGGATCGGGTGGACATCGTCGCAAGCTACGAAAGGGAAGTGCACAGTCCAAGCTGGGCCATGAAAATCCCTTCGGTCATAGCCCTCAAGCAATATGTAAAGCCATCCGAATATCCTGCCTTTACGCGATTCAACCTCTTCCTGCGCGACAAATTTGCTTGCCAATATTGCGGAACGGCCTCGGACCTGACCTTTGACCATGTCGTTCCTCGCCGCCAGGGCGGACGCACGACCTGGGAGAATGTCGCCACCGCCTGTTCCCCCTGCAACCTGAAGAAGGGCGGGCGCACGCCCAAGGAAGCCGGCATGCGCCTGAAGGTCGCCCCGATCCGGCCCACCAACTGGCAGCTTCAGGAACATGGCCGCGCCTTTCCACCCAATTATCTGCACGATACATGGCATGACTGGCTCTATTGGGATGTCGAGCTGCTGGCTTGACGGACTCCCGCTTGCGCCCTGCGAATTTGGGTATAGAAGCGGCGAATGGACCGAATTCTTATCCGCGGCGGCAAAAGGCTTGAGGGCCGCCTTCCCATCTCTGGCGCCAAGAATGCTGCACTGACGCTGCTGCCCTGTGCGCTGCTGACTGACGAACCGCTGACGCTCCGCAACCTGCCGCGCCTGGCGGATGTCGACAGCTTCGGGCACTTGCTCAACCAGCTCGGCGTATCGACCATGATCGAAGGCAGCCGGCCGGAGGATTTCGGACGTGTCATGACCCTGCGGGCGAGCAAGGTCACCTCGACCGTTGCCCCCTATGACATCGTGCGGAAAATGCGCGCCTCTATCCTGGTGCTGGGTCCGCTGCTCGCCCGCGAAGGGGAAGCGACGGTGTCCCTGCCGGGCGGCTGCGCGATCGGCAATCGCCCGATCGACCTGCATTTGAAGGCGCTCGAAGCCTTCGGCGCGGAGATCGAGATTACGGCGGGCTATGTGAAGGCCATCGCGCCGCGCACCGGCCTTCCCGGCGGCACCATCACTTTTCCGGTCGTGTCAGTGGGCGCGACCGAAAATGCGCTGATGGCGGCGGTGCTCTCCAAGGGGCGCTGCGTTCTTGAAAATGCCGCGCGCGAACCGGAAATCGTCGACCTTTGCAACCTGCTCGTGGCAATGGGCGCTCAGATCAGCGGCATCGGCAGCGACAAGCTGATCGTCGATGGGGTGGACCGCCTCCACGGTGCCACCTACAGCGTCATGCCCGACCGGATCGAAGCCGGAAGCTATGCCTGTGCGGCGGCGATCACTGGTGGATCGCTCGACCTGATCGGCGCCAATGCAGATGACATGCACGCCATTCTGGCCGGCCTCCGCGAAGCAGGCGTGAGGGTCGAGGAACTGCCTGGCAGCATCAAGGTGAGCGCTGACGGTCCCTTGCGCCCGCTGTCGATCTCCACCGCCCCCTTTCCGGCTTTTCCCACTGACATGCAGGCGCAATTCATGGCCATGCTGACCCTAGCGCAGGGCGCGAGCGTCCTGACCGAAACTATTTTCGAGAACCGCTACATGCACGTTCCCGAACTTGCCCGCATGGGTGCGGACATTCAGGTGAACGGACGCAGCGCCGTGGTGCGCGGCGTGCCCAAGCTTACAGGCGCGCCCGTCATGGCGACCGACCTTCGCGCCTCGATGAGCCTTGTCCTTGCGGGGCTTGCCGCTGAAGGCGAAACGCAGATCGCCCGCGTCTATCATCTGGACCGGGGTTATGAGCGGCTTGAGGAGAAGCTCGAAGCCGTCGGTGCCGACATCGAACGCGTCAGCGACGGCTAATCTTTACTCCCCTCCCGCAAGCGGGCGGGGAATGTTCCTCACGCCGCCTCAAGCTGCTTCACCAGGCGCGAGAACTCTGCGTTGAGATGCTCCGCCCGATTGCGCACCGCCGCACCGATGTGGCGGGTGGACATGGCGGTCTGTGCTATGCTTTCGAGTGAGTTGGAGATGGCCTCAATCGCCTCGGCGGCGATCTGCGCATTTTCGGCGACGCCGCGTGAATTGCCGCGGATCGCTTCGACCACCGCCTGTTGCTGCTGGACCGTCGCTGAAGAGGACGCCATCGCCTGAACCAGCCCGCCGAGCATGCTGTCCAGCGATCCGACCAGTTCGACGGTTGACCGGGCGGCCGTCTCAATGCCGTCCACCCGGTCATGAATGCTGCCCGTCGTTCGGGCGGTTTCGCTTGCGAGGGCCTTTACCTCATTGGCGACGACTGCAAAGCCGTAACCGCTCGATCCGGCGCGCGCGGCCTCAATGGTGGCATTGAGCGCGAGCAGGTTGGTTTGTTTGGCAATGCTGGCGATCAGGCTTGCCGCATCGTTGATGGATCCTACCTGCTGCAGCAGATGGTCATTGGCATCCCGCGCTGCGGCGGAATGATCACTGGCGGCCTCAGCGAACTGGCGCGACTCCTCTGCTGCCTTGCGGATTTCGGCAATGGATCCGGCGAGTTCCTCTATCCCGCCGGTCACGCCCTGAATGGCGGCGGCGGCATCATAGGAACGGACACGCACGACATCGGCCTGTTTCTGCTGTTCATGGAGTGTCCCGATGGTCGTTTCCGCACTGAGTTCCAGATCATTGGCGGTTTCGAGCAACTGCTTCACCAGCGACGCCATGGATTCCTGCAGCGCAACCGCCATTCGATGAGAATTGTCGCGAAGCTGTTGGCGGTGCAGTGCCTGCTCCGCCACTTCGCGCTGGGCCATCTCGTCGGCGCGGCGGCGAACCGCCTCCGCCTCTGCCAGGGCGGCCTCCGCCTCCTGCCGCGCCTGATTGGCTCCTTGCGCACTCTCCGTGGCCTCAGCCGAGAGACGGACCGCCACCTCACGGCTTTGTTCCATGGCGAGGCGCGACCGGTGGAGAACCACGATCAGCCAGAGCGACAAGGCAGCAAAGACGATGCCGCAAATGGAAATCATCGGAACGATCCCACCAAGCGCCCGTCGCCCCACGCCATAAGCAGGCCAGGAGAGTGCGCCGATATGATTTCCTTCGGCGTCAGCAAGTGCAATCGACAGAAAACCTTCCCCAAGGCCTTTCTCGGTCCATTTCAAATCCCGAATATTGAACAGCCTGCGCCAGCTATCGAGAAGCGGCTGGTCGATCTTCTCCATCAGCAGGGCGTAATGCACGGGCTTTCCAGATCGCTGCATCCCATCGCCGGGCGCAAGAATCGGCATGGCCGCCAATATGGCAGGCTGGCCGTCGAATCGGACCAGGACGACCCGGCTGGTCTTCATCTGGCTCGCTTCCGGCCATTTTTTCGGCAAATCCCGAAGCAACGCCCGCATGCCGGCGGGCGACATTTTTGAAAGCGCAGGCGCCGGCTGGCCGTGGACATTGCCTGCCCAGGCAACCCGGCCTTTGGCATCCATCACATAACCATAGACCGCGCCGGGAGACCGGATATGGCCTATCTCCCTTTCCACGACGGCAAGAGGCGATATGTCCGAACCCGCCTCACGGGCGATGCGGACCAACTCTTCACCCATGTCCCCCTTTTCCCGCTGGATCATGCCCTGAAGGTTGGAAGTTATATAAATGCCAGCATTCTCGTCGATCCGGCTGACCAGCGAGGTCACGACCACAGCGCAGGTAATCACGGCCATGAGGACCAGTCCCGCTACGGGCGACGTCGTGCTGACCCATGATCCCCTATATGCGCGAACCATGTTGCCCAATGCAGCTTTTACCCAACGATTTGTCATATCGGCGTCCGTCCGGTTCCCCCTTCCATCGCCATACGTCCAGTTTCGTTATCAAGCTGTTAAGCAGTCCGTCCTTGGGCCATTTAGTCATTCCTAATCTTTGACGCCTATTCGCTTGCCCCTGATGGACATGACACCTGATCGGGCTCCGGGCGAGAGGTCGAGGCTGCTGGAAGCCTGGGCTGCGCTTGCGCGGGAGGCGGAAGAACCGAACTGCTTCTACGCCCCCGAAATGCTGCGGCCAGCGCTCCAGCATCTTGCAGGCAGGAACAAGGTAAGATTGCTTGAGGCATGGGACGGCAAAAGGCTGATCGGCCTTTTGCCTGTGACCACTTCGTCGCAGCACGGCCGCTTCCCGGTGCGCAATGTGACGAACTGGATGCACACACATTGTTTTTTCGGCACGCCCCTTATCCTCATGGGGAAGGGACAGCAGGCCTGGCAGCAATTTCTGCAAGGGCTGGATGACGTGTCATGGGCGCCTGGCTTCCTCCATCTGGCGGGAATGGATGAGGAAGGTCCGAACGTGCAGTCCCTGCGTGCGCTTTGCCACCAGCAGGGTCGCGGCCTGCGTTTGATCCATTGCTATGAGCGGGCATTGTTGAACAGCGCCCTTTCCGCCGATGCCTATTGGGAAACCAATATGCGCGGCAAGAAGCGCAAGGAGATCCGCAGGCTCCAGAACCGGCTGCATGAATTGGGGGCGGTAAGCAGCAGCGTGCTTTCCCATGCCTCCGATCTCGACCGCTGGTGCGACGATTTTCTGGAACTGGAGCGCGCCGGATGGAAGGGCCGCGCCCGAACCGCGCTGGCCTGCGATCCCATGGAAACGGCCTTCTTCCGCGACAGCATGGCTGGGGCTTTTGCCGCCCAGAGCCTGATGTTCCTGCGGCTGGACCTTGATGGAAGGCCACTCGCCATGTTAGTGAATTTTGTCACGGGCGACGGCGGCTTTTCCTTCAAGATTGCATTTGACGAGACGATGGCGCGCTTTTCGCCAGGGGTGCTGATCGAAATCGAAAATCTCCGCCAGGTCCTCGACCATGGCCCGTGTCAGTGGATGGACAGTTGTGCCGCCGCCGGACATCCAATGATCGACAGCCTATGGGCGGAACGGCGGCGGATCGTGCAGTTCCGGGTCGAATTAAAGGGACGCGGCCGAGGCCTTGCATGGCAGATGATGAAGGCCGCAGATCAGGCGGCTGCCCTCGTCAAGAGAGGGAGCAATCAATGACCGCCCAGCAAGATATTGCCCGGCGCGCCTTTCCAGACCGGGCGCTCAAGATGCTGTACAGCGCCTATCCTGATGCGCATGCGCGGCTCAGCCATGATCTGGCGGACCATCCCCTTTTGAGCCGCGAGGCTCTGGCGGCACTGGCGGAGCGGCTGCCCTCCGATCGCGTGGAATATAATCGCGGCGACCTGCCGCTTGGCATCCGGCCCGAAGAGACGCCGCAAAACGGCCTTTCCATCGGTGAAACGATCAGGGGGATAGATAGCAACGGGTCATGGATGGTGCTGAAGAATGTGGAGCGGGACCGGCTCTATGGGTCCCTGCTGGACAGTGCGCTTTCCGAAATCGCATCCATTGTGAAGGCGCGAACCGGCCCGATGCTGAATCGGGAAGCCTTTATTTTCCTGTCATCGCCAAACAGCGTCACGCCTTTCCACATGGATCCCGAACATAATATCCTGCTGCAGATCGAAGGAGAGAAGACCATGACGGTCTTTCCCTCCGGCGACCGGGCACTGGTGCCAGCGGAACTCAGCGAAGCCTTTCATGGTGGAGGGCATCGCAACCTTCCATGGGACGAGCTTTTCCTAACCAAAGCGCAGGCCGTACATCTCTGTCCGGGGGACGCGATACTGGTGCCAGTGAAGGCGCCTCATTTCGTGCGCAATGGCAATGCCGTATCGATCAGCTTTTCGATCACATGGCGGTCGCGGCGGAGTGTCGCAGAAGGCGAGCTGCAAAGCCTCAATGCCTGGCTCCGCCAACGATCCCTGCCGTTGATCCCGGTCCGCCGCGCACCCGAAAGGCAATGGATCGGCCGCCTGGGCTACCGGCTCATGCGGACGCTGGCCGTTTAAGCACCTTGCGGAGCACATGCTCGGCCTCCAGAGCCGGTGAAAAGCGCTCCAGATTCCACCATTGCAGCACTTCATGGCCCGTCGACAGGCTCTGCTTGTAGCGGTCCTTTCCGGCAAGCAGGGAATAAAGGACATATCCCTGAGCTGCATAACGCTCCACGGCAGCACAATGGCACATGAGCCCTGGCTTCGCCTTGGCGGAAATGGATGGCGCGAAAGCCGACTGGTAATTCATGGCGCGGCCGCGATAGAGGAAGTTCAGTAAATAGCCCAGTAACTGGCTCTCCGTGCCGATACGGAGCAACTCCACCTCCCCGTTGGCGAGACCTTGCGCGACCAATTCCCGGACGAAGGATCGGAAGAGAGGCTCTTCCCAGGCATTGTCCCGGTGCCGCTCCTGATTGAGCCGCCGCATGTCGGCCAGCCATGTATCCGCCTCCTCGATCGAAGCCGCCTTTTCCAATCTCGGCTCGCCATAGTGCCGCGATGAGCGCCGGATCTGCGAACGGCTGTTGGGGCTCAGCAGGGACAGATAATCGCCACCCGCCTGACGAACCAGGTCGAGCTCGACATAATAGGCTGGCAATTCGCTCACCAATGTGCGGCGGCGGAAATCTCCCGCCTGCGCCAGGGGCAAGCCCCGCTCCACGCCAGGGACTCGCAACACGGTCCACCGGTCCAGCCCTGAAAGATGGTCGAGGACCAAGGCGGCCGCCCGCTCCGCCGGAAAACCGCGGATGGTCAGCAAGCCGTTATACTCAATGAAAGCCCGGTCGGGACCGGCTTGACCCGACTGGTTGAGGAACAGGGCGGGCTCGCGGCCGAACGGGCGGCGTGTTACGGACCGTCCGAGAAGCGCAAGCGCTATATCGTCTCCGTCCCTCTTGATCGCGAGCAGATCCGGCCTTGCTCCGGTCGCGCTCAGCCAGCTTCCGGTCCAGGTCCAGCCAAGGAAGAAGGAATTGCTATCCGACCGCGCCTCCAGCTTCCTCCATCGGCTGGCGACTTGCGCCGGATCGTCCAGCGACGTTAGCGATACCTTCAAGGAAAGCGGGCTCATGGAACCGCTGCTTCGCGGCTCCAGAACTTGCGGTCAAGAGCGCTGTTGGAACACGCCCCGGATCCGGTCAGGACGAATTTGCTGCCTGTCCTCGCCCGAACCCAATGCCAGAGGTGATCCAGCGGCCTTGGACCGGTGTCTTGCCCTGCCCGGCCTTCAATCGGCCCCCGCTCAATATCTCTGCGGCAGGAGGCGACGCGGCCATGAGGGCTTTGCCAATCACCACTCCCACCGCAGCCGCCAGGGCGGGCTGGAGCAGCAGGAATGCAGGATAGGCAGGCGACCCCAAAGGCCCAGTGAGCAACCCGATCGCCGGACCGGCGAGCCAGATCAGGATGAGGTGCGAACAGAAGATCAGGAACGCATAGGGTTCGATCTTCAGCAGCGCCGCCCCCTTGCTCGACCCCGCCAGCCACCATGCGATCCGCCAGAACATGAGCGCTGCCGAAAAACGCAGCACAAGGTCAAGAGCGGCCATCATCTGCGGATGCGCAGCCCCTAAAGGTGCGGCCAGCGCTGACACCAGCACCTTGGCAAATGCGCACACGCCGAACAGCAAGGCCGCATGAGCCATGGGCATGCCCGCTGCCCGGACCTCGAACCGCTGGCGGCGGGCCAATATGCCCGCAACGAAGAATATCAGGATGGACGGGCGGAGCAGGAGTGGATTGATCCAGCCCGAAATCGCCCAAGCGCTTGCCAGCGCCATGATCGCCCATAGCCAGCGGCTGCGCATGCGGACCAGCAAGGGGGCGAGCGCCATACAGATGAACAGGTCGCGCAGGAACGCCATCTGCACGTTGGTTTCATTGGGCGTCAGCAAGCTGAATAGCTGGTTGAAGCCATCCCAAACAGACTGGGGCACCGGCGACGCCAGAAGACCAAGCGCGCCGCCGCCCGAAATGATCAGCATGGCCAGCATGTTCCAGAGCAGCATCGGCAGCAGGATCGTCCGCGCCTTGCCCCGCATGAACGTGCCATAGGGGCGTGACCATGCAGTGCCCGCCACGAGCCAGCCCGAAATCATTCCCAGCAGGGGCACTGCGCTTCGCCCAAGAAGCTCCATCAGCACCCAGCGGAAAATGCCTTGTGCGGAAGCGTCCGCCTGCGCCAGTTGCCCCCCGTCAAGACCTGTCCAGGCGTGCACATAGACGACGCCAAGGATGCAGATGACACGGGAAATGCCGATCGCGCCGGAAAGGCGGGCGGGCGAAAAGCTGTCCGGGAACGCAGCGCGGCTGTCCGGCAGCTTCAGCAAAAGGTGGCGACCTGTTGTTTTGGCATTGCACCGCTCTTTCCGATTCGCGTGTCCGAAGCCATCCCTGGCGCGGCGGATGCTGGCTTTCCTGGGGCAAGCGGTGTTCTTAGCAACCGCACAAAGATTATTCACGTCGCCCCCTTTCCCGCCCCTTCCTCGCCGGTTAAGTCTTTCCGCCAATGACCGGAACCCTTAAATGCGGCCTCGCCCTATTGGGTGGTGGCGGGATGTTGATACGCTGCGCACGGGCCCGAGCGCGCCATCCCGTGCGCCAAGGCCTGTATCGCCTTGACCGCGGGCTGATCGGCCGCTTTTATGCCCGGCGTTCGACCATGGCAGACAGGTCCCCTATTCTGAGCCGCAAGCCGCCAGTGCCGGCCGGTCGTGCTCGAGCGGCCCTTGGAGAAAAGGCAGCGTGAAGAAAGCCGCCATTATCGGAGCTGGCATAGGGGGTCTCGCGCTGGCGATCCGGCTGCAGTCGGCGGGGATAGCCACGACAGTGATAGAAGCACGCGATCGCCCCGGCGGGCGTGCTTATGTGTGGGAAAAGGACGGCTTCACCTTTGATGCGGGCCCCACGGTCATCACTGATCCCGCCTGCCTTGCCGAACTTTGGCGTCTCACCGGCCATGACATGGCCGAAGATGTCGCGCTCCATCCGATCACGCCCTTTTACCGGCTGAATTGGCCGGATGGCACACAGTTCGACTATAGCAATGACGAGCTTTCGCTTCGTCATGAAATAGCGAAGCTCAATCCTGCAGACATCGCTGGCTATCAGCGCTTCCTGGACTATTCCGCCAGTGTCTATGAGGAAGGCTATGTGAAGCTGGGGGCGACGCCCTTCCTTGACTTCACATCCATGGTCCGTGCCGTGCCCAAGCTCGCACGGCACCAGGCCTGGCGATCGGTCTATTCCATGGTTTCGAGCTTCGTGAAGCACGACAAGCTCCGCGAGGCGCTGAGCTTCCACACGTTGCTCGTCGGCGGCAATCCGCTGACAGCGAGCGCCTTTTACGCGCTCATCCATAAGCTTGAACGGGATGGCGGCGTCTGGTTCGCCCACGGCGGGACCAATCGGCTGGTGGCGGGAATGGTCGCCCAGTTCGAGCGGATCGGCGGCGTCCTGCGGCTTGGCGACCCTGTGGAAGAGATCGAGACATTGGGCGACCGGGCGACCGGGCTCCGCACCCGGTCGGGGTGGAGCGACAGGTTCGACGCGGTCGCCAGCAATGCGGACATCATGCACAGCTATCGCGACCTTCTCGGCGATACCGTCCGCGGCCGCCGCCAGACGGAGGCGCTGGCGCGCAAGCGTTGGTCGCCAAGCCTCTTCATCGTCCATTTCGGGATCAAGGGGACCTGGCCCGGCATTCCGCATCACATGATTCTGCTCGGTCCGCGCTACAAGGGCCTGCTCAAGGACATTTACGAGCATGGCGTACTCGCGCGGGACTTTTTGCTTTACCTTCATCATCCGACCGTGACCGACCCCGGCCTGGCGCCGGAGGGGCACTCCACCTTCTATGCGCTGGCACCCGTTCCGCATCTCGGCAAGCTGCCCATCGACTGGCAACAGATGGGCCCGATTTATCAGGAGCGGATTCTGGATGAGATCGAGCGGCGGCTGATCCCTGACATCCGCTCCCGCATCGTCACCAGCTTCCACTACGCTCCGCCCGATTTTGCGCAGGACCTCAATGCCCATCTGGGCAACGCCTTTTCCCTGGAGCCGATATTGTCGCAAAGCGCCTGGTTCCGCACGCACAACCGGGACGATATGATCCATAACCTCTATTTTGTCGGCGCGGGCACCCATCCCGGAGCCGGCATCCCGGGCGTGGTGGCTAGCGCCAAGGCAACCGCGGGGCTCATGATCGAGGATCTGCGGCTGTAACTGCCCGCCGGGGCGGCAGGATTACTGAACCTTTCTTCGTCCCTGCACCGGCAAGGACGGCGTGTTCATTTGTCCAGAATTTCCCTTGCCCTGCCGGACAGCCGCTGCACCGCGGCGTCATGAATGGCTGGCGCGCAGCACAGCACGCCGAAAGCCGTCGGATGTTCCCTGTTGAAGCGCAATTGCTGCCCAAGCGCGTCGGTCACATGAGCGCCTGCTTCCTGAGCGATCAGCATGGCGGCGGCGATGTCCCACTCATTGCCCCAGCGGATCGTCGCCACCAGGTCCGCCTCATCGGCGGCCACCATGGCCATGCGCAGCGCTATGCTATTGGGTTTGTGAACAGCGGTCAGATCGCGATCCGCTTTCGGCAATTGGTCGGCGGGCACGCGCGCGCCAGCGAGGGCCGCACGGCAGCTTGCGATCAAGGGCACATCATTGCGCCAAGCCCCAGCGCCGCGCCGCGCGGTCCACAACTCCTGCCGCGCAGGCGCTGCCAGCAGCCCAAGCACAGGCTCTCCATGCTCCACCAAGGCCACTGAAACCGCCCAGCCAGGCCGGCCGCGCAGATAATCCCGCGTGCCGTCAATGGGATCGACGAGCCAGATGCGGTCATGTTCAAGCCGCACCAGATCGTCGGCGGTTTCCTCAGAAAGCCAGGCGGCGTCAGGATCGATCGCGCTGAGCCGCTCCCGCAGCAGCCGGTCCGCCGCCAGATCGACTTCGCAGACGAGCTGTCCTGGTGACTTTTCCCAGTTTTTCACCCGGGACTCGCCTGGCTGCCACAGGGCCATCGCCATGTCCGCCGCTTCCATGACGGCGGCGGCAACCTGGTCGAGCAGCGGGTCAGCCACCCGCGACCGTCATTCCATCAATGCGAAGCGTCGGCACATTCACGCCATAGCGGAATTCCAGATCAGAGGCGGCAGTCAGGTTGGCGAACATGTCAAGCAGGCTGCCCGCGATGGTGATCTCCGCGACTGCCGGTCCAGTGGCGCCATTTTCAATCAGGAAGCCCGACGCGCCCCGGCTATAGTCGCCAGTCACCATGTTGACGCCCATGCCGATCAATTCGGTCACATAGATGCCGCGCTTCACATCGGCCATCAGTTCGCCCGGAGTCATCGAGCCTGGCTCAAGATGAACGTTTGTGGCGCTAGCCCCGGGCGCGCCGCCTGTCCCGCGCGTGGCGTGCCCCGTGGGCTGCAAACCCAATTGCCGGGCCGAAGCGCTATCGAGCAACCAGCCCGTCAGCACGCCATTCTCGATCAGATGCGCCGGTTTCGTCGGCAGCCCTTCCCCGTCGAAGGGCCGGGAGCGCAGTCCCCGCGTCCGCAGGGGATCGTCAATGATATTGATGCCCTCGCCGAAAATGCGCTCCCCGAGCCTTTCGAGCAGGAAGCTCGCCTTGCGAGTAATGGCTGCACCGACAATTCCGCCGATCAAATGTCCGATCAGGCTGGAGCCCACCCGCGGGTCGAAGATCACTGGCATCTGGCCGCTTTCGATCTTGATCGGGTCCAGCCGGGCAACCGCCCGCTGACCTGCGCGATGCCCTATGCTGTCGGCATGTTCCAGATCGGCAAGATGCCGCACACCGTGGCTGGCATAGTCCCGTTGCATCCGCGAACCTTCGCCCGCAAGGACGCTGGCGTAGCAGCTATGCGAAGTACCGGCGTAGCTGCCGGAAAAGCCGTGGCTCGTCGCCAGCGCGATGTGGCTGCGTCCGGCACTTGCGCCCGCGCCCTCGCTATTAGTGACGCCCATGACGCTTCGCGCCGCGTCCTCGGCGATCAGCGCACGTTCCTTGAGATGGGCGGGCTCAGGATCCTCATCGTCCGCGAGTTCGAGGCCATTGACCTTCCTGCGCAGCAGCAATTCTTCCGGGGCGAGCCCGGCAAACTGATCCTCCGGCGCCTCCCGCGCCATGGCGAGCGCCCGCTCCGCCAGCCTGGAAAGGGCCTCAGCGGACATGTCGGACGAAGAGACCGTAGCGGACCGCTGGCCGGAAAAGACGCGAAGGCCGATTTCCTCGCCCTCTGACCGCTCCACATCCTCCAGGACGCCAAGGCGCATCTGCACTTGGGTGGACGCATCGCAAACATAAATGGCGTCGGCGGCATCAGCGCCTATAGCGCGCGCCATTTCGACAATCTGTTCGGCGCGCTGCTGGGCTTCTTCTAGGCTGAGCATGAAAGTGCCCTAATCCCGAAAGAGGCTGACGTCAAAGGCTGTCTGCGGAGCCAGCAAAGGAAGGATCGACCCTATCGGTCCCGCCGTCCGAGCAGCCGCAGCCGCAGGGCGTTCAACTTGATGAAACCTGCCGCATCCCGCTGGTCATAGGCGCCCGCATCGTCCTCGAAGGTCACGACCTTCTCGCTGTAGAGCGAATGAGGCGACTTGCGGCCGACCACATAGACGCCGCCCTTGTACAGCTTCAGGCGCACCGTGCCGGTCACCTTTTCCTGGCTGTAGTCGATCGCGGCCTGCAGCATCTCCCGTTCCGGCGAGAACCAGAAGCCGTTGTAGATGAGCTCGGCATAGCGCGGGGCAAGCTCGTCCTTGAGGTGCGCGGCGCCGCGGTCGAGCGTAAGCTGCTCGATGCCGCGATGGGCAAGGTGATAGATGGTGCCGCCCGGCGTTTCGTACATGCCGCGCGACTTCATGCCCACGAAGCGGTTCTCAACCAGATCGAGCCGGCCGATGCCGTGCTTCTTGCCGTAACTGTTCAGCGTTTCGAGCAGCGTCGCGGGGCTCATCGCCTCGCCATTGATGGCGACGCCATCGCCATGCTCGAAATCGATGGTGATGAATTCCGGCTGGTCGGGCGCGTCCTCCGGGTTGACCGTGCGCGAATAGACATAATCGGGCACCTCCTCCCACGGATCCTCCAGCACCTTCCCTTCGGACGAGGTGTGAAGCATGTTGGCGTCGGTCGAAAAGGGACTCTCGCCGCGCTTGTCGCGGGGGATGGGAATCTGATGCTTTTCTGCAAATTCGATGAGCCGGGTGCGGCTGGTCAGATCCCATTCGCGCCAGGGCGCGATGACCTTGATATCGGGTTGCAGCGCATAATAGCCAAGCTCGAAACGGACCTGGTCATTGCCCTTGCCGGTCGCGCCATGGCTGACGGCGTCGGCATTGACTTGTTTCGCGATTTCGATCTGCCGCTTGGCGATGAGGGGGCGGGCGATCGATGTGCCGAGCAAATAAAGCCCCTCATAAAGCGCATTGGCGCGCATCATCGGGAAGACGTAATCGCTGACGAATTCCTCGCGGAGGTCATCGATGAAGATATGCTCTTCCTTGACGCCCATCAGCCGCGCCTTCGCCCGCGCCGGTTCCAACTCCTCGCCCTGCCCCAGGTCAGCGGTGAAGGTGACGACCTCGCACCCATATTCCTGCTGCAGCCATTTCAGGATGACGCTGGTGTCGAGGCCGCCTGAAAAGGCCAGCACAATCCGATTGATCTTCTCGCTCATCTCTATTCTTTCCAAGGCGTGGGAGCGCCGCACAGGGCGAAACAGCGCGCGCCTATCAGGGGCGGGGGATTCGTGCAACTGTGGGGCTTATTCTTCCTCGAAGAGGCGCTCCATGTCGCGGGCGCCGGATATGATGCGGAGGACCGTTACGGCGTCTTCGCCCACGCGGTAAGCAATAATGACTGTCCGCGCAAAGGATATGGTACGCACCCTCTCCGCAAGATCGGGGCGAGGCGTGTCGCGTTCCGGGAAGTTAGTCAACTTGGCGCACATGTCCTCGATTCTCGATGTATAGGAAAACGCCGTATCGGGGTCAGCCAGGTCAGCTATCCAGTCATAGAGGGCGAGAAGATCGGATCGGGCTTGTTGATGCCAGACAATCCTATGACCCACGGCCAGTCCGCTTCAGGTGGCGACCACGCAATTCGGCGAAGACTTCTTCCATTGGGATTGGGGGACGCGGGTCGGCCAAAGCCTCTTCAATCTTCGCCTTGAGCATCCGGTCGAGCGCCGCTTCCTCCCGGTCAAGGGCGCGCAGGCCTGCGCGTACCACTTCGCTCATCGAGGCATAGCGGCCGGAATCGACCAGTGCCTGGGCTCGCGAAGCCATGCCGCCCAACGTGACCGTGACAGGTTTCGAGGATCGTTCGGTCATGGCAAGGGACTCCGCTATGACTTTGTCATATAATCTGGCGCAGTCCCAAAGAAAAGGCCCCCTCCGTTACCGGAGAGAGCCTTTTGGCGTTTCTTGAGCCCTGAACCTCAGGCAGCCAGCTTGCGCAGCACGTAGGGCAGAATGCCGCCGTTCAAGAAATAATCCAGTTCGTTCGCGGTATCGATGCGGCAAAGCGCCTGGAAGGTTTCGGTCTTGCCGTCCTTGCGGGCAACGATCACGTCCACCATCTGCCGGGGCTTCAGGCCAGCGACATGCTGGATGGTGAAGGTTTCATCGCCGGTGAGGCCCAGCGTCTTGCGGTCGGTGCCTTCGGCGAACTGCAGCGGCAGGACGCCCATGCCGACCAGGTTCGACCGGTGGATGCGCTCAAAGCTCTCGGCGATCACTGCGCGAACACCGAGCAGGTTGGTGCCCTTGGCCGCCCAGTCGCGGGAGGAGCCGGTGCCATATTCCTTGCCCGCAATCACCACCAACGGCGTTCCGTCGGCCTTGTAGCGCATGGCGGCGTCATAGATCGGCATGGTTTCGCCGTCATATTTGGTCACGCCACCCTCGACGCCGTCCAGCATCTCATTCTTGATGCGGATATTGGCGAAGGTGCCGCGCATCATGACCTCATGGTTGCCGCGGCGCGCGCCATAGCTGTTGAAGTCGGCCTGGGAGACCTGATGCTCCATCAGATACTGGCCAGCGGGCGAGGCCGCCTTGATCGAGCCGGCCGGGCTGATGTGGTCGGTGGTGATCGAGTCGCCGAAGATCGCCAGCGGCTTGGCTTCGATGATGTCGGACACCGGCGCCGGGGTCATGCTCATGCCCTCGAAATAGGGCGGGTTGGCGACATAGGTCGAACCGGCGCGCCACATATAGGTGTCAGAGCCGGTGACGTCGATCGCCTTCCACTTGTCGTCGCCGTCGAACACATTGGCATAGCGCGCCTTGAACATGTCGGCGTCGATGGCTGCGTCCATGGCGGCGCGGACTTCGTCGTTGGAGGGCCAGATGTCCTTCAAATACACGTCCTGCCCGTCCGAACCCTGGCCGATGGGCGTTTCAACGAAATCCGTCGTGACCGTGCCCTTCAGGGCATAGGCGACCACCAGCGGCGGGGAAGCCAGGAAATTCGCGCGCACGTCAGGGCTGACGCGCCCTTCGAAGTTGCGGTTGCCCGACAGGACCGACGCGGCGACGATGTTGTTGCCGTTGATCGCGGCGCTGATCGGCGCGGCGAGCGGACCCGAATTGCCGATGCAGGTGGTGCAGCCATAGCCCACCAGGTTAAAGCCGATGGCATCCAGATGTTCGGTCAAACCGGCCTTGGCCAGATAATCGGTGACGACCTGCGATCCCGGTGCGAGCGACGTCTTGACCCAAGGCTTGCGGGTCAGGCCCTTCTCGTTCGCCTTCTTGGCGACAAGGCCGGCAGCGACCAGCACGGAGGGGTTGGACGTATTGGTGCAGCTCGTGATCGCGGCGATGACGACGTCGCCGTCGCCGATGTCATGGCTGGCGCCTTCCACCGGAACGCGCTCGGCCAGCGCCTTCTTGTAGACATTGGTGAGGTCGGCGTTGAAGACGTCGTCGACCTGGGACAGGATCACCTTGTCCTGCGGGCGCTTGGGCCCGGCGAGGCTCGGCTGGACGGTGCCCATGTCGAGTTCCAGCGTATCGGTGAAGACCGGATCGGCAGCGTCGGTGTTGAGCCAGAAGCCCTGCTCCTTGGCATAGGCCTCGGTGAGCGCCACCTGCTCCTCCGTGCGGCCGGTGAGGCGCATATAATCGAGCGTCTTGCCGTCGATGGGAAAAAAGCCGCAGGTCGCGCCATATTCCGGCGCCATGTTCGCGATCGTCGCACGGTCGGCAAGGCTCAGCGAGGACACGCCCGGCCCGTAGAACTCGACGAAGCGGCCGACCACGCCCTTTGCGCGCAGCATCTGCGTAACGGTCAGCACCAGGTCAGTGGCGGTGATGCCTTCGGGCAGCGCACCCGTCAGCTTGAAGCCGACCACTTCGGGGATCAGCATGGAGACCGGTTGGCCGAGCATCGCCGCTTCCGCCTCGATACCGCCCACGCCCCAGCCGAGCACGCCGAGGCCGTTGATCATCGTGGTATGGCTGTCGGTGCCGACGCAGGTATCGGGATAGGCGACCGTCGCACCGGCGGCATCGGTCGAAGTCCATACAGCCTGCGCGATATTTTCCAGGTTCACCTGATGGCAGATGCCGGTGCCCGGAGGAACCACCTTGAAATTGTCGAGCGCTTTCGAGCCCCATTTCAGGAACTCATAGCGTTCGCCGTTGCGCTGATATTCCAGCTCCACATTGTCCGCGAAAGCCTTGGGCGACCCAAATTCGTCCACCATCACCGAGTGGTCGATCACGAGGTGCACAGGAACCAGCGGATTGATCTTCTTGGCGTCGGCACCGAGCGCATTCATCGCGTCGCGCATGGCGGCCAAGTCAACCACGCAAGGAACGCCGGTAAAATCCTGCATAAGCACACGCGCCGGACGGTACTGGATCTCGCGCTCGGACTTGCGGTCCTTCTGCCAATCGACAATCGCCTGGATATCCTCGACGGTAACCGTGTTACCGTCCTCGAAACGCAGCAGATTTTCCAGCAGCACCTTCATGGAGAAAGGCAGGCGCGACACATCGCCCAGCTTGGCTGCGGCTTTCTTCAGTGAATAATAAGCAATGCTCTTGCCGCCGACATTCATGGTTTCCCTTGTGCCGAGCGTGTCCTGTCCGATTGCAGTCATGTGCGAAACCTTTCACAGCACCAGGACAGGATGCAGGCCTGGCCCGGTCGGTTGGTGTGGCGATGCCATGGGGAGTTCGGATCAGGTATGATGGAAAGAGGCCCCGTTGCATTTCCACCCCCAGCCGCTGGCACCGGCTCGAATGAGTCCCGCGGCCCTTAGCAAGGGTTGTGGAGGTTGGGAAGCGGGGAAAAATGGTGATGCGGACGCCCAGGGCTTTTGCCGCCGGTGCCGCGCCTCATTTCAGGCTGGGCTGCGCCGCAGCGGCACCCGCAAGCTGCAATAGGTGCCGCAGCGCCACAACCATTCCAGCGGGCCATAGCGGAAATGCCGCATCCAAAGGCGCGCACCCCAAGCCATGGCGGCAAATGTCAAAAGGCCGAACAACAACGCCCGCTCCTGACCGATATGCTGATACCATCCAAGGCCATATCCGTAAAAAAGCGGTACACAGAGCAGACCCTGAGCCACATAGATGGTGAGGCTCATCTGGCCGCAAGGGGCAAGGAGGACCGCCAAACGCCGGAGCGGACGGAACTCATAGGCTTCCATGAAAATCAGGACCCCCGAGATGGCAACGGCAATGGCAAGCCAGCTTTCCAGCACCATGAGCAGATATATTCTGGGATTGCCGCTTCCCACCAGCAGAGGACTGGCCTCGAAATCTGTTTTCCCGGCATATAGCAAAGCGGCAGCGACCAGCGAAAAGGTCAGGATCCACCGCCTTTGCGGCAGATATTGCTTCCGCGCGGCGAAAAAGCCGATCCTGCCCAGCAACAGCCCCCAGATGAACAGCGTCCCGAAAGAGGCAATGCGGGGAGACTCAATAATATAGAACCATTTGAACATTTGTCCCTGCCACAGGTTGAACTCAGCCACCTGCCAGAAGCTTCCTTGCGCGAATATATCCGCCGCCCTTGCATATAGCGCCGCCCATTGGACGGGAGAGGCGTCGCGGCCCCCGTCCCAAAAGGCGCTCAGGGCAAGGAACAGCAGATGCGGTTGCAGAAGGAATAGAAAGGACAGGATCAGCAGCGAACGGCTGGCCATCTTGTTGAACAGCAAAAGACTGAGCCCCAGGAGCGCAAGCACCTGCAAGATCTCGCTCACATAAATAAGGCTGTAGAGATAGCCTATGCCCGCCAGAAGCAGGAGCCGCCAGGCAAAACGGCGGGAAAAGTCCACCCCCTTCCGTGCCTGCCGGTCCATGATGAGGAAGAAGCTGAGCCCGAACAGCAAGGCGAAGACGGCATAGGCCTTGTCGGCGAAGACAAGGTCCACCGCATTATGAATGTGGCTTCGTTCAGGATGCCGCCAGTAAAGCTCGAAATATTCGAGGCAATGAACAAGAAAGAGCCCCAGCAGGGCAAATCCCCTGAGGGAGTCGACCAACAGAATCCGGCCCGCCGATCGCGCCTCGCTCCCCGGCGTCCGCGTCATCGCGCGAAGCGCCGGCGAAAGCTCGGATCTTAGCAGGCCAAGTTCCGGGACCAGCTCCGTCGGCATCATGGCAACTCTGGAGACATTGTTCGGCCCCCCTGAAAAATGTTTCACGCCCCGATGGAGACATTCCGCCCCGCCATGATCCTATCAGGGTGTTGAACGGCCTTTCATTGGCGAATTTTCCTACATTTTTTCGCGGTATCCGGTCGTGCGCGGAGGTTTGGGCGCGCTTCGTTCCGACGCCCGAATGCTTAACGGTACCTGACAGCGATGTTCAGATTCGCGCCATCAGCATTGTGGAATATGGCCCTCGGAACAAAGGGATGGCCTCCTCGCCATCCTGTTTGGGAGGAGTAGAAATATGTTAATGCGCAAAATCATTCTCGCCACTGCTCTTGCAGCGAGTGCCGCTGCCGGGCTGCCTTCCATGGCGCAGGCACATGATCGCGGCTGGCACCATGGCCATGACGATGATCGCCGTCACTGGCGCAAGCACCGGCGCCACCACCATGATCATTATTATTCTGAGCCGCGGCGCTACAGCTATGACCGGCCCGAACGCTGCAAGAGGAGCAGCGGCACGACCGGCCTGATCCTGGGCGGTGCGGCCGGCGCTCTCCTGGGCCGTGAGGTTGACCGCTATGGCGACCGTACGCCCGGCACCGTTATTGGCGCAGGCGCAGGCGCGCTGATCGGGCGGGAACTGGACCGGGGAGACCGCTGCTGACAGGCGGCGGTTAACCATAAAGCGTCCCAAGGCGGGAAATCGCCATCCTAACTCGAAATTGCCGTATCTGCCCCTGCCGCTCTGGGATACACTATGGGTCATTTCGCGGGGAGAAAGCGTGGTTTTTCATGGGGTCGCACCGCGATGATTCGGCGTCCGCCGTTCGATGCGGGCGACCTTTTCATCGCGGGAGGAACTCCGTTCGCCGCGCATCGTTGTCTGTTGAAGTGACGAAAGGGAGGAATTTCAATGCATCCCGATCTTGGCCAGACCACCACGCACAAATCTGCTGCCGATCCTTTCCTGCGGGGCTACCACATCATGTACCGCATCAACGAGCATAATCACTGCCCCGGCTGCGGCCGCAGCCATTGGATCGTCGGCCGGCTGCTCGCCGAATGTGCGTTCTGCGGCACGGCGCTGCCGCTGGAATGCTATTCGGGCAGCCTTGGGGGCGAGCCGCGCTTCGCGGTGGGCCATCTCGCGGCCTGAACTGACCGGCAGGTAGCGGCAGGCGGGACCCGTCAGGCGTCCTTCGCTGCACCGCACCAAAATCTGCTCCATTATGGAGGATTCCTCGTCCCTTCCGGATCGGACGGGTGCATCCGCCGCTTCCCGTTCCATCCAGAAGCGATAGCATCTCGCGGTTCCGTAACGATCCTCTATTTTCTTGACATTTTTTGCCTTACTTCCTGTAATTTCGGGGTCCTTTCCTCCGAAATGGAGAGAAGCGACTAGCGACGCAGACTGCTGTCCCGGCATATAAGCGGCGAACAAAAGCAGCACAGGAGGCATGAGGTGGACGAACAGGGGATCATCAGCGGGCTTGCGGCCGGGGCCACAGACGGGGCGGATGGCCTTATGCGCAGTGCAGCATTCAGAGGCGCCCTGGCCGGAGCGCTGGATGGCCGCCCCTCCGCGCTGGTGATAGCCGAAGAAGCAGAAGACCGGCAAAAACTTGCCCAGCTGGCGGAAAGCGCCGGAGCGCGGTTGCTGGGGGCTTTCGACCTGCAAATGGGCCTGGAGCGGCTTGATCTCATTGCATCGGTCAACGTCCTGGTCGTACAGGCGGCAAAGGAAAGTGCAGCCTTCACGCGCCTGCTTGCCCGGGCGGAACAGCTCGCCGATGCCGATGGCACCTGCGTAATCATGACCGTTTCCCCCGTTCTTCTGGATGAGGCCTTCGGTTCGCTCTACTGCGGAACCGTCCAGTTGCTGTGCTCGGCCGGGGAATCGGACCTGGCCGCCGCCATCGCCATGGCTGTTCAGCCAGCCTCTCCGCCTGCCTTGCATGACATTGGCCAGGAAAGCGAAGCCCTGCGGCTGCAGCGGCTTTCGGAAGAGGTGAGCCGCATTGCCCGGACCCTTGCGAGCCTCTCCGGCCACACGGAAATACCGGGCGGGCATCTTTCTTCCGGCGCCGACGGGTTGAGCGAACCGGACAGTGGCGTTTATGTGGGAGAGCCTGGCCTGGACATTCCCCGGAGCAGGGCATCGGCAGCACCGATTACGGCACGGGAGATACGCGACCTGCTTCGCCTGAGGCGCTTGCGCGACCAATTCTTCCCTGCCGAGATGTTCGCCGATCCCGCATGGGACATGCTGCTCGACCTGATGGCGGCCCGCCTCTCCAACCAGCGGGTATCGGTATCAAGCCTTTGCATCGCCGCCGCCGTGCCCGCCACCACCGCCCTGCGCTGGATCCGGGCGCTCACGGACAATGGCCTGTTCCTGCGTCAGGCGGATCCGGCAGATGGACGCCGCGTCTTTATCGCCCTGTCCGAAAAAGCAGCGGACGCCATGACCAACTATTTTATCGCCGCCAAGAAAGGGGCCAAAGCCATCATGGCTTGACCCCTGCGGCGAATCCCCTATTAGGCAGAACCCCGGATCGGGCGATTAGCTCAGTTGGTAGAGCGCCTCGTTTACACCGAGGATGTCGGCAGTTCGAGCCTGTCATCGCCCACCATTTCCAAAGTCAGGCATGCCCTCGGGGGCATGTGTGATTTTGGAAATCCACACCCGCCTTCTTCAACAATCCTGATAGCCCGCCTCTTCGCAGGCCTTTTTCCTTTCGCGAGCCTCTTGCGCTTCCTGCTTGCGCATCTTACGCCCATAGTTGCGGTCGGCTTCGTCCTGGCTGGTGGTCGCCCAATCGGCGGCCTGGCCGGTGGCCTTCACGGGCATCGTGGCGACATCAAGAGCAGTCTTGGCGATGCAGCCAGGCAGCAGCAGCGCAGCGGAAAGGACGAATAGCATCTTCATGGGTGTCTCCCTTTGGCCCTGCGGACCTATCATGAAACCATGAGCACCTGATGAACGCGGGTCAGTCCGCCTTCACTCTCTGGGCGAATTTCCGGCTCAGTTTCTGGAGCTTGGGCGGAATGACGGCAAGGCAATAGCCGTTTTGTGTCCCCACCCGGTCCCAATAGCGCTGATGATAGTCCTCGGCAGGATACCAGGTGGACAGCGGCTCGATCGCTGTGACGATGGGGGCCGGCCAATCCGCACTGGCACGCTCGATCGCGGCACGTGCTTCCTGTTCCTGCTCCGGCGAATGCGGAAAGATGGCGGAGCGATATTGCGTGCCCACGTCATTGCCCTGCCGGTTGAGGGTTGTGGGATCATGGGTCGCAAAGAATATGTCGAGCAGATCGCCATAGCCGATCTCTTCAGGATCGAAGACTATGCGGATCGCTTCGGCATGGCCGGTGGCGCCGGTGCAGACCTCCTCATAGGCAGGATCGGGACGTATGCCCCCGATATAGCCGCTCTCGACACTGCTTACGCCGTTTAGGCTGTTGAACACGGCTTCGGTGCACCAGAAGCATCCCCCCGCCAGCGTCGCTATTTCCTGCGCCATATCCTGCCCTCATCTTGATGTGCGGGAGCAAGATAGGATGCGGCGAAGCCTTCTTCCAGTCAGGCCGCAAACGGCCTCAGCCAGGAAGGCTCCTTGGCCTCGAAACGCCCAATGGTGGCATCCTGCTCCAGCGTAAGGCCGATCTCATCCAACCCCTCGCTCAGGCAATGCTTGCGGAAAGGATCGATTGCGAATTCGAACCGGTCCTGAAACGGCGTCGTCACCGTCTGCGTTTCAAGATCGACATGGACCGGGTCAGTCTTCGCAACCTCCAGCAGGCGGTCGATTGCCTCCTGCGGCAAGGCGACGGTCAGTATCCCGTTCTTGAAGGCGTTACCCGAAAAAATGTCCGAAAAACTGGGAGCGATGACTGCTTTCACGCCCATGTCGATAAGGGCCCAGGCCGCGTGCTCACGGCTTGATCCGCAGCCGAAATTGTCGCCCGCGATCAGAATCGGGGCGCCCCTATATTCTGGGTTGTCGAACACATTGTCCGGGTCCTGCCGCAGCCCCTCGAAAGCGCCGGCGCCCAGACCACTGCGGCTAATCGTCTTCAGCCATTTGGCCGCGATGATCATGTCGGTATCGACATTCTTCATGCCGAATGGATAGGCGCGGCCTTCAACTGTCGAAACGGCGTCCATTATCGTGCGGCCTCCGGGAACGCGGGGAGCTTTGCAACATCCTGTGGTTCATGCTGAATGACAATCGTGGCCTTCAGATTGGCGGCCAACTGTTTGAACCGGGAAAGCGAAGCCAGACTGTCGGCGCGGTCGATGTTGAAGGAAGGGATGCCGTCCCGATCATAATTTTCTTGGAAATGCGCCACATCGCCGGTCAGCAGCACCGGCCCTTTGTCCTTCAGCCTGACCAGCAGACTATGGTGTCCCGGCGTGTGCCCCGGCATGTCCAGCATGGTGACCGTGCCGTCACCAAAAACATCCTTATCGCCAAGGACAGACTCCGATTTGCTGCCGCCCTTGATCCAGGGTGCAAAAAATGCGGCATCCATCCCAAATGCGGGCGGGTCGGCGCGCAGCGCGTCCCAGTCGCCCTTGCCGATCAGCAATGTAGCAGCAGGAAAGCTTGCCGCCTGCCCGCTATGATCGAAATGATAATGGCTGATGCCGACAAAGCTGATCTGCTCGGGCTTCACGCCCAGCCGGCCAAGCTGCTCGGGCAAGGTCGCTTGCAGAGTGGGGGACATCGGCCCATCCTGCTTCAGGGCGGCACCCTTCAGCGCGGCTGGGAGGCCGGTGTCCCAGAGCAGATAATCCTTACCGTGCCTGATGAGGTAACAGCTGACGGTCAGGGTCTTTGTCTGGCCGGTATAGGCCTTGGTATCCGAAAAGACGTTCAGGTCATTGACCTGCACCTTGCCGCAATCCAGACGGGTCAGCGTTACTTCGGGGGCTGCCGGCGGCGCGGCGGCCAAGGCCATGAAGCCGCTGCCCAAGGTTCCCGCCATGAGCAGGTAAAGCGCCATCTTCATTCGGCATTCCCCATCAATTCGCGTACGTCCGTCAGATGCCCGGTCACTGCCGCCGCGGCGGCCATGGCGGGCGAGACCAGATGCGTCCGGGCACCCGGCCCCTGCCGCCCCATGAAGTTGCGGTTGGAGGTCGATGCGCAACGCTCGCCGCTCGGCACCTTATCGGGATTCATGCCCAGGCAAGCCGAACAGCCGGGCTCGCGCCATTCAAACCCGGCTTCGGTAAATATCCGGTCAAGCCCCTCTGCTTCGGCCTGGCGCTTGACTAGGCCGGAGCCAGGCACGACCAGCGCCTGCTTGATCGAATCCGCCAGGTGGCGGCCCTTCACCACCGAAGCGGCGGCGCGCAGATCCTCGATCCGGCTGTTGGTGCAGCTTCCGATAAAGATGTGCTCAACGGCCACATCTTCCATCCGCTGCCCCTTGTGCAGGCCCATATAGTCCAGCGCCTTGAGCGCAGCCGCCCGTTTGGAGACGTCGGTAAAACTATCAGGATCGGGGACCGCCCCCGTGATGGGAACGACATCTTCGGGGCTAGTGCCCCAGGTGACGTTGGGGGCGATGTCGGCAGCGTCCAACGTCACGGTGGTATCGAACCGCGCGCCCTCATCTGTTGGCAGGGTTCTCCAATAGGCGACGGCGGCATCCCAGTCGGCACCCTTGGGAGCCATCGGACGGCCCTTCAAATAAGCGAAAGTCTTTTCGTCCGGCGCAAACAGGCCCGCACGCGCGCCGCCTTCGATGGACATGTTCGAAACCGTCAGGCGTCCTTCGATCGACATGTCGTCAAAGGTGCTGCCGCGATATTCCATGACATAGCCGGTCCCGCCGGCAGTGCCGATCTTGCCGATGATCGCGAGGATCAAATCCTTGGGGCTGACGCCAAAGCCAAGCACGCCATCGACGCGGATTTGCATCGTCTTCGATTGTTTGAGCAGCAGGGTCTGGGTGGCAAGCACATGCTCCACCTCGCTGGTCCCGATACCAAAGGCGAGCGCACCCAGCGCGCCATGCGCGGCCGTGTGGCTGTCACCGCAGACCAGCGTCGTTCCTGGCAGCGTAAAGCCCTGCTCGGGACCGATCACATGGACGATGCCCTGCTCAACATCCGTCGGGCCGATATATTTGATGCCGAATTCGGGCGCATTACGCTCCAGCGCCACAAGCTGCTGCGCGCTTTCGGGATCATCGATCGGAATGCGGTTGCCCGCCGCGTCCACACGTGGCGTGGTGGGCAGGTTGTGATCGGGCACCGCAAGCGTCAGGTCGGGACGGCGAACCTTGCGTCCGGCGAGGCGAAGCCCCTCAAAAGCCTGGGGGCTCGTCACTTCATGGACGAGGTGCCGGTCGATATAGATAAGGCAGGTGCCATCCTCACGCCGGTCAACCATGTGGGCGTTCCAGATTTTCTCGTAAAGCGTCAGCGGTCCAGTCATGGCTGGGTCACTAACCTTTCATGGGGCGCAAGCAAAGGAAATTGCGCTTTGCGGTCTGCTAATTTTACTGCGGGAAACCAGCCGCACTTGTACCCGCCTCAGTTTCCGGCACTCAGCCGCTGAAGTTCGTCATGCAGCGCCTGAATGGATTGCACCAGCCGTGTCCGGTCGGCGTGAAGCGCCTCCAGTTCCGCCCGCGTCTCCCCTAGCTCAATGGCACGGCGGGCGATCCGCGCGTCAAGGAGCGCATTGTGGCGGGCAAGCTGGTTCATTTCCTCCGCCCGGGCCACCAAACGGCGGATACGGATGTCGAGCACGTCAAAGTCAAAGGGTTTGACGATATGATCGTCGGCCCCTTCGGAAAGCGCGACCACTGCGGCGTGGCTTTCGCTCCGGCCGGAAATCATGATGATCATGGCCCCCGCCAGCAGCCCCGATGCCCGCATCTTCTTCATGGTGTCGACGCCCGGCAGCATCGACATCATCATGTCGATCAGGATGACGTCAAATCGCTGCGCCTGCATCAGGCTGAGCGCCACAAAGCCATTTTCCGCAAGCACCACGTCATGGCCCATATGCGTCAGGCGGCGGCTCATGACGCTGAGCGCGGTGGGATCCTCATCAACGACAAGCATTCTTATCCGGCGCTGGAGACCGGGCTCATCAGCCACCTGTTCGGTTCCCGGCCCCTGCCCGCCCGACATGCCGTCTCGCCTGAAAATACCCATCGCTTCTGCCTTGTTGAGCCCGCCGGGGAAAATTAGGCGCAAGCTGACTTACAAATGGTTAACAGTCCCGTCAGGATAGGGTTCAGGGCCAGCGGAACGCTTCAGCCTTCGCGATCCGGCTTTGCGAAATGCGCCTGCATCATCTCGCGGATGTCGTCGCCAATGATCCGGCGGCCCTCTGGTCCACGGGCGACCATGACCGTGTCGCAAACCGCGACACATTCATCGTCCTGAAAAGCGGCGGAATAGATATGCCAGCTCGTTGTCCCGATACGGCCGAAACCGCTGGCGATCACCATGTCCTCAGGGAAATGGGCCTCATTCACATAAGCCATGTCGACGGCAGCCACCAGCCAGCGGACGCCCTTGTCCCGGGGATGTTGTCCCAAGGAATGATGAAAGTGGATGCGGCCGGTCTCGAACATCGCTGCCATCGCGACATTGTTGACATGACCCATCACGTCCAGGTCCTGATAGCGAGTGCTCACCACGACCTGGAAGGGGTAGTTTTCAACCTCGAGACGCCAGCTTTCCGGCTTTGCCATGCCTGTCCTTTCCTATCCGCCTATTGTGGAGATAGCCCGCGAGAGGCAAAATGGAAATAATCCCGGCCAAAATTCCGAAGCTGAGGCAGTTATGACACAGAAGTTGCGGTGCGTGTTTGAAGCCCGGGCGGAACTCGGCGAAGGGCCCCGCTGGCATGCGGGCGAACAGCGGCTTTATTGGGTCGATATTGCCTGCAACGAGCTGCATCGCCTGGATCCCGATACCGGCAGGGACGAATGCCGCATGTTCAATGATCCCGTCGGCTGCTTTGCCTTCATGGAGGAAGGCGGATTTATCCTGGCGATGAAGGACGGCTTTGCGCTGCTGCCCGAATTCCATGCCGAGCCGGAGCCGTTCGGGCCGCAAATTTTTGCAGGGCAGGCCGACCTTCGCTTCAACGACGGACGTGTCGATCCGCAAGGCCGGTTCTGGGCCGGAAGCGTCAATATGACCAAGTCGATGCGGGACGCGGCCCTCTACAGGCTGAATGGCGACGGATCGATAGTGGAGGTGGAAGGCGGCATGCTCACCTGCAACGGAGCTGCCTTCTCGCCCGACGGAAAGCGCTTCTTCCTCGCCGATACGCCAAGCCATACCATAAGGGTCTATGATTTCGACGGAGCATCGGGCAGCCTCGGCAACAGCCGTATCTTCCACCAATTTCCCTTGGGGCAAGGCCGGCCCGACGGCGCTTCGGTCGATGCCGAAGGCTGCTACTGGACCGCGCTTTTCGACGGGGGACGAGTGGTTCGCCTGTCGCCCGAAGGAGCAGTCCTGCAAGAGGTCCCCCTCCCCGCTCCCCGCCCGACCATGATCTGCTTCGGCGGCCCGGACAATTGCACCGCCTTTGTCACCACGGCGCGAACCGGCCTGTCGGCGGAAGCCCTGGAGCAGGACCCTCTGTCAGGCAGCATCTTCAGTTTCGAGGTGAACGTGCCCGGCGTTGCGGAAGTTCCATTCCGGCGATGGGGCTAGGAGCGGCCGGTCCGCTTTCCTCTCCAGTGGGAGAGGGAACACAGAGGGGCAGCTAAGAGATATCGAAGTGCCCCATAGTTTTTCTTGGTGGAAAGCCTGCAAAGGCCGATGTTAAGCGGGCGCGGCCGCAGGGCGCTCCCTGCTCGAAAGAATGATGAAGAAGACCTGATGACAGCAAGCAATCTCACTCATCTCCAACGCCTGGAGGCAGAGAGCATCCATATCATGCGCGAGGTTGTGGCCGAAGCAGAGCGGCCCGTCATGCTCTATTCCGTGGGCAAGGACAGTGCGGTCATGCTGCATCTGGCGAAAAAGGCTTTCTATCCTTCGCCGCCGCCCTTCCCCCTCCTCCATGTCGATACGACCTGGAAATTCCGCGACATGTACGCCTTGCGCGACAAGGCCGCGCGTCAGGCGGGGATGGAACTCATTGTCTATCATAACCCGGAAGCCATGGAGAAAGGGATCAATCCCTTCGATCATGGCGCGCTGCACACAGATATGTGGAAGACGGAGGGCCTGAAGCAGGCGCTCGATAAATATGGCTTTGACGCCGCCTTTGGCGGCGCCCGGCGCGACGAGGAAAAAAGCCGCGCCAAGGAGCGTATCTTTTCCTTCCGCTCGGCCAATCACCGCTGGGATCCCAAGAACCAGCGGCCCGAACTGTGGCGGCTGTACAATGCCCGCAAGGCCAAGGGGGAGAGCATGCGCGTCTTCCCGATCAGCAACTGGACCGAGCTCGACATCTGGCAATATATCCATCTGGAAGGGATCGAGATCGTGCCGCTCTATTTCTCTGCTCCCCGTCCGACGGTGGAACGCGACGGCCTCTTGCTCATGGTGGATGATGAACGCTTCCCGCTAGGGGACGGGGAAGTGCCCGTCGAACGCTCCATCCGCTTCCGCACGCTTGGCTGCTATCCGCTGACCGGCGCGGTGGAGAGCGAGGCACGGACGCTCCCCGAAGTCATTCAGGAAATGCTGCTCACCACCACCTCGGAACGGCAAGGCCGCGCAATCGACAAGGATGCAGGCGGCGCGGGCATGGAGAAGAAGAAGCAGGAGGGCTATTTCTGATGCGCCCTCACCTTTTGTCCCGCTTGGCCGTCCTCACCGCAAATCAAGGAAGCCGGGCCGCCTCCTACGGGACGACGGAGTAAGACATGACCGACGTCATATACAAGACCGATGACCTCATCGCCGAGGACATCGATGCCTATCTGGAGCAGCACCAGCATAAGAGCCTGCTGCGCTTCATCACCTGCGGATCGGTGGACGACGGCAAGTCGACCCTGATCGGCCGCCTGCTCTATGACAGCAAGATGATCTTCGAGGATCAGCTTGCGGCGCTCGAAGCGGACAGCAAACGCGTCGGCACGCAGGGGCAGGATATCGACTTCGCTCTGCTGGTCGACGGACTTGCCGCCGAGCGGGAGCAAGGGATAACGATCGACGTTGCCTATCGCTTCTTCGCGACCGAAAAACGCAAGTTCATCGTCGCCGACACGCCGGGGCATGAGCAATATACCCGCAACATGGTGACCGGCGCATCGACCGCTGACCTCGCCGTCATCCTGATCGACGCGCGGCAGGGCGTGCTGACCCAGACGCGGCGGCACAGCTATCTTGTGAACCTGATCGGCATCCGCAATGTGGTGCTCGCCATCAACAAGATGGATCTGGCCGGCTATTCGCAAGACCGCTTCAATGAGATCGTCGCAGATTACGGCGCCTTTGCCAGCAGCATTGGGATCAAAGACTTTCTCGCGATCCCGATCTCCGGCCTCAAGGGCGACAATATCACGGCCCGAAGCGGCAATACGCCTTGGTACGAGGGTCCGACGCTGCTTCAGCATCTGGAGACGGTCGAACTCGACAGCGACCTCATGGCGCGGCGGCCTTTCCGCATGGCGGTGCAGTGGGTCAATCGCCCCAATCTCGACTTCCGGGGCTTTTCGGGCCTGATCGGCTCGGGCACCGTTCGTCCGGGCGATGCGATCCGCGTGCTGCCTTCGGGCAAGACCAGCACCATAAGGTCGATCGTCACGTTCGATGGCGATCTTGCGGAAGCGGTCGCGGGGCAGTCCGTCACCTTGACCTTCGCCGATGAGATCGACTGTTCGCGCGGCGATGTGATTGCGGCGGCCGATGCGCCGACCGAAGTGGCCGACCAGTTCGAGGCCACGGTCGTGTGGATGGACGATCATGACATGCTGCCGGGCCGCCCCTATCTCATGAAAATGGGCACCTCGATTGTGACGGCAACGATCACAAAGCCCAAATATGAGGTCAACATCAACAGCATGGCGCATGAAGCGGCGGAAACGCTTGCGCTCAATGCCATCGGTATCTGCAACATTTCGCTCGACCGTCCGCTTCCCTTCGAAGCCTATAACGACAATCCGGATCTGGGCGGTTTCATCCTCATCGACCGCATGTCCAACCGGACGGTGGCGGCGGGCATGATCCATTTCGCCCTGCGCCGCAGCCAGAACATCCATTGGCAATCCGTCGACATCGACCGCGATGCCCATGCCGCGCAAAAAGGACAGAAGCAGAAGCTGCTCTGGTTCACCGGGCTTTCAGGATCAGGCAAGTCGACCATCGCGAACCTGGTCGAGAAAAAGCTGTTTGCGATGGGCAAACACAGTTTCCTTCTGGACGGCGACAATGTCCGCCACGGGCTGAACCGCGACCTCGGTTTTACCGAGCGGGACCGGGTGGAGAATATCCGGCGCGTGGGCGAGGTGGCCAAGCTCATGACCGACGCCGGCCTTATCGTGCTTACCGCCTTCATCTCGCCCTTCAAGGCCGAACGGCAGATGGTCCGGCAAATGTTGCCGGAAGGAGAGTTCGTCGAAATCTTCATCGATACGCCGCTCGCCGAGGCCGAGAAGCGCGACGTGAAGGGCCTTTACAAAAAGGCGCGTTCCGGTCAGCTCAAGAACTTCACCGGCATCGATAGCCCCTATGAGCCGCCGGAAAGCCCCGAAATCAGGATCGACACCACCAGGATGTCGCCGGAGGAAGCCGCCGACCTGATCGTTGATCATGTGCTGGGTAGCTGGAGCCCGGTGATTTGACGCAGGCTCCGCTTTCGGATGCAGAGCTGGCCGCGCGACTGGCTGCAAGCGCGGGCGAGATTCTGCTCGCCGTGCTCCGGTCGGGCCTGCTGCCGGGGAAGGCGCTTGGGAAGGCTGGAGACGAAACCGCCAATCAGTTCCTCATGAGCGCCCTTCGC
Organism: Rhizorhapis sp.; assembly: GCF_035276005.1. Lineage (NCBI taxonomy): Bacteria > Pseudomonadati > Pseudomonadota > Alphaproteobacteria > Sphingomonadales > Sphingomonadaceae > Rhizorhapis > Rhizorhapis sp. Next base: position 72,701 of record NZ_DATEMB010000032.1, on the reverse strand, counting down.
GAGCAGCGCCCGGAAGACGGTCTGCTTTCGGAGGAGAGCAAGGACACGCCCGAACGGCTTTCCAAGTCGCGCGTGTGGATCATCGATCCGGTAGACGGAACGCGGGAATATGGCGAGGGCCGGACCGACTGGGCCGTCCATGTGGCGCTCACCATCGACGGAGTGCCGGTCGCAGGCGCGGTGGCGCTTCCGGCCCTTGGCCTTGTCCTCCGCACCGATCAGCCAGGCGTTATCCCGCCCCCCAATCACAGGCTCAAGATGCTCGTCAGCCGGACCCGCCCCGCCGCAGAGGCGCTGACCGTGGCAGAGGCCATTGGGGCAGAGCTGCTTCCCATGGGCTCTGCGGGGGCGAAGGCAATGGCGGTGGTTCGCGGGGAAGCAGACATCTACCTTCACACCGGCGGCCAATATGAGTGGGACAGCGCCGCGCCCGTCGCGGTTGCCAGAGCGCATGGCCTGCACTGTTCACGCATTGACGGTTCGCCGCTCATTTACAACCAGCGCGACACCTATATGCCGGACTTGCTGATTTGCCGCCCCGAACATGTGGCGCAAGTGATGGAGGCACTGGCTGCGGCAAAGGCCGGCCTCGGTTAGGACTGGCCGTCAACCCTTCCTGGTAAGCTCGCGCAGTTTTGCGAAGGGGCTTGCTTCTTCCTCGCTCAGCACACCGGCCTCGCGAAGCACACTGTCCGCGTCGGGCGACCGGGGATAGGGGTTCATGCTGAGCGACAATGTCTCGGCGACGGCCTCTCCCATGTCGATCCGGTCGCCGGCAAAAAAGATAACGTCGCAATCGTCCGAACTGAGCTCAACCTCTTCATCCGGGCCTGATGCAGCCGCCTCCCGCTCGAAACGAATGGCAAAGGGCTCGTCGATCCGCTCCGGCACGGGAACACCGCTCGCGACGCAGGATTGGGCAAGCTCTGCCTCGATATGGCCCCTGGCTATGATGGCTTCGCCGTCCTTTTCCAGGAGATAATCGGCCGCCAGGCGGTCGAGCGCCACAAGTCCGAAGCGGCGGCTGAGCGCCGCGCGTTCCTCCGCCGTCGCCTCTATATGAACGGGCTTGCTGCTGCGGCCAATCTTGTCGAGCGACTCAGGCCGGGAAAATTCAGGAGCCGTCATGGCAGCCTTCCTTCCAGCAAAGGTTCCGCCGGAGTCACCTGCAGCGCTTCCCAAAAGGCGGCGAGCGCTTGCGCGACATGCCTCACCTCATGAGCGCCGGGAGCATTGCCGCGATAAAGGTTCCGCAAAAGCGCTTCCTCCAGCCCGTCAGTACCCGTGAGGGCCGAGCGATAAGCGGAAAGCCGCCCGCCGAGCGCGCTCATCATCTTGCCGATATGCTTGCCTACGATCATGTCGCCAATGCCGATCTGGCGAAGCTGGCCGTCCATATCATCCACGAAAATCTCGGTCAGCCAGACGCTTTCCTGCTTGCGGTCCGCCTCCTGCTCCAGCCGCAGCAGGACGAAGGAAAGCACTCCGGCGATCATGTCGAAACGGCCATCCAGCGTATCCGGCACCGCGCCGTCTGCATACCAGTGCGCCTCCCTGCCCCGCATCACCACTGCGTTGTAAAGCGGGCGCATGGCTTCGCGCGGGTCGGTTTTGGCGAACAGGCGGCTGAGAATGGACATTTGGCGACAGGGGTCCGGCAAGTGGAAAATGGCGGGCTTGTATGCCCGGGCGAGATTCCATATTGATTGCCCCGGCCGCCAATGCAATGGCTGGCGGCGGATATGTTGGTGTTCCGGGAGAATTTGATGCGCCTCAACATTGCGCGGTTTGCCATGGTCGCAGGCGCACTCGCCCTTTTGCCGCTGGCATCCGGCTGCGCCCGGGTGCGCGCGCATCAGGGCTATATCGTCGACAATCTGCTCGTGGACTCGGTCCAGCCGGGTGTCGACAACAAGGCGTCGGTAGAACGGACTCTGGGCCGCCCCAGTTTCGCGGGACAATTCGACAGCAGCGAATGGTATTATGTCGCCCGCGACACGCGGCAACTGGCCTTTTCCAAGCCCAAGCCAGTGAACCAGACGGTGCTGCGTGTTCGCTTCGATCAGGCTGGAAATGTCGTTGCAGTGGACAAGACCGGCCTTGATCTCGTCGCCAAGATCGATCCAGAAAGCGACAAGACGCCGACCCTTGGCCGGAAGCGCGGCCTGTTCCAGGAGATTTTCGGCAATATTGGCGCAGTGGGCGCTGCCGGAACCGGCTCTGGATCGGATTCTACTGGACCTGGTCCGAACGGATCCTGACGATTATTTTTATCGTCATCCCCACGAAGGCGGGGATCCACATCGTCTAGTCTAGCATTCCGCCATGCACCGGGAGCATGGATGCATTCCGGCTTTCGCGGGAATGACGCTTTTCAACCGAGCGACCAAGGCGTCACTTCCCTGCGGGGCGATAGGGCACGAAATCGCCCAGGGCGCAGCTTCCGGTCAGCATATCGCTGTTGAAATCCGCGACGCGGGCAATGTCGCCCCGGCATAGCTGCGATCCAAAGATGTTGGTAACCAGTGCCCGCCCAAGCGAAAGGCCGTTACAACTGCCCAACACTCGGTTGACGTAAATCGTCCGTCCCGCCTTGTAGAGCAGTAGCTCGTCACTGATGATTTGAAGGTCCGCCCGTTGGGTGAGGCTGATGCAGCTTTGCTTTTTGCCAGGAACCTTGCCCTTCAATTCTTTGTCGAGCGCGGCTTGCTGCTTCGCGGTCAATTTGGGCGGCTTGTCCTCGGCCGCAATCCCACTGGTGGCAAAGGCGGCCAGCAGAACCGGAGCGATAATCATATAGGCACGCATGGCATTTTTCTCCTGCTCATCCGCCTACCCGCTCACGATTATAGCAGTCTGGCGGCGATCAAAAAGCATCCTTCGCGGCGCGGCGTTCGGCCAGTTCGCTTGCATTCCGGGCGCGCATGAACGGGTTGGTGGCAAGTTCAAGGGCTATGGTCGTGGGCACGGTGGCTTCGCCATTGGAGCGGGCAACGTCCACTTCCGCCATGCGATGGCGAATGGCTTCATTGTCAGGCTCTGCCACGAGCGCGAAGCGGCCATTGCTCTGCGTATATTCATGCGCGCAATAAACGGCTGTTTCGGGGTCGAGGTGCGAAAGCCGCTGCATGTTGGCGAACATCTGCTCGGCCGTTCCTTCGAAAAGCCGTCCGCAGCCCATGGCAAAGAGGGTATCGCCGATGAAGATCAGGGGCTCGCCCGGCATATGATAGGCGATGTGGCCCGCCGTATGCGCGGGCACCTCCAGGACATAGGCGGTGTGTTCGCCCAGCATGACGCTGTCGCCTTCCGTCACCTGGCGGTCGAGCGTCGGTATGCGGGGCGCTTCAGCGGCAGGTCCCGTGATGAAACAGCCCGTCGCCGCCTTGATCTCCGCATTGCCGCCGATGTGGTCGGCGTGCCAATGGGTGTTCCATATTTGAGTGATCTGCCAGCCTCGTTCGGCCGCCGCGTCAAGCACTGGCTGTGCGACGGCTGGATCGATCGCCACCGTCTCACCGCTCGCCGGATCATGGGCCAGCCAGACATAATTGTCCCTAAGGACCGGGACGCGGAGGACCTCCAGACCCATTACCACTCGCCTATGTTCGGCATGGACACCCATGGTTCTGCGGGCTCCAGATGTCCGTCCTGCAGCAATTCGACGGAAATATTATCCGGCGTCCGGACAAAAGCCATATGCCCATCCCGCGGCGGCCGGTTGATGGTGACACCCGCATCCATCAGACGCTGGCAGGTTTCGTATATATTCTCGACCCTGTAGGCCAGATGGCCGAAATTGCGGCCGCCGGAATATTCCTGCTGATCCCAATTATAGGTGAGTTCCACCTGCGCCTCTTCGTCACCGGGAGCAGCGAGAAATATGAGCGTGAAGCGGCCCTGCTCGCTTTCCATCCGCTGTTGTTCCTCAAGTCCTATCAAATTGAAAAACTTTATGGTTTTTTCGACGTCTGTGACGCGAATCATGGTGTGCAGATATTTGGGCATGCGGCAGGCTTCCTTTTGTCGCAAGTCAGCAACGGTTCATCTCAGCCATGAGAAGTGTTGCCGCCCTTGAAAATAGGGATGTCGAAGCAAAAGGGAAGTGCCATGAATGGAGTTTCGGGAGAGGGCAGATCCAGGATCCTTTTGGCATCTGCTGCCATGCTATCTGTCGCCATCATTATCGGGGGCTATCTGCTGGGCGACGGCCTGCTTCGCGCGCGGCAGGCGGACCGGTCGGTCACGGTGCGAGGCCTCGCCGAAAAGGACGTGACGGCGGACCTCGCCACCTGGAATTTGAGCTTTTCCAAACAGGGATTTGACATCAACGAAGTGCAGGGGGCGGTCGACAATGACGCCAATCAGATTCGCGCTTTCTTCAGATCGATGGGTTTTCCCGATCAGGCGCTGAGCACGGCGGCGGTGAACGTCAATCAATGGTATGACAGCAACCGGGGCGTGAACAATGTGACCATTCGCCAGCGAATACAGCTCCGAACCAATGACATCCCCCGCGCGCGACGCGCCTTTGCCCGGCAGTTTGATCTTGTCCGGCGTGGCATTGCGCTGGAGGAGGGATCGGGCATGGTCTACAGCTTCACCAAATTGAACGACATCAAGCCTGCAATGGTGGCCGAGGCCACGCGGGATGCCCGCAAGGCCGCGGAGCAGTTCGCTGAGGACAGCGGGACTGATGTGGGCGGCATCAAGAGCGCAACCCAGGGCTATTTCTCCATTGGCGCGCGGGACGGGGATGAAATGGGAAGCGGAGCGGACTCGCCCTACAAAAAGGTCCGGGTTGTGACGACGGTGGATTTCTACCTGGATTGATCCTCATTCCCCTCCCGCAAGCGGGAGGGGAGCAGTCCATCAAGGCTTCGCCGCTGTTCCGCCCGCAAGCTGCTTCAAGCTCTCCGCAGCAGCCTTGCCTGCCGGGCTCTCGGGCGCCAGCTTCACGGCCCGCTCCCACGCCAGCCTGGCTACGTCGTCGGCGTTGGAAAGAACAGCGATATTGCCTTCCTCCAGCGCCACCGAGGCGTCGTCCTTGGCGAGCGCCACCGCCTGGGCAATGTGTCTTTGCGCGAGCGGAAGGTCATCCATTCGCCGGGCAAGGGTTGCCGAAAGCAGCCAGGCGAGCGGATCCTTGGGAACTTGGTCAAGAGCCTTGTCAATGTCGGGCCGCGCTTCGGCCAGCTTGCCCTGCGCGACATGCGCACGCGCCCGGTCCAGATAGACTTCGCCCTTTTCGAACCCATCGGGAAGCCCCCGCGCCAGCGCGGCATCGAAATAGGTCAGTGCCTTCGCAGCCTGCCCATCGGCAAGCGCTGCATTGCCGGCCTGTGCCCACAGCTGCGCCGCCGCAGGATCGCCCGCGACGTCCGCTTCATCAGCGGCCTGATGAAAGGCGACCATGGCAGGCGCCCAGCGCTGCTGCTGCGCATAGGCAAAACCAAGGCATTGGCGGGCAAGATAGCCGCCATTGGCCAACCGCCAGGCTTCGGCGTGCCGCACCCCGGCTTCTGGGTCATCGACAGCGGCATCCATGCACAGGTCGAATTTCTGTTGCATGGCCTTGGGACGGACAAAATCCGACCGCAGCACCTTTTCATCCATGCCCAGCTTGGGAGCAGCCTTGGCGGCCTTTGCCGCCTCCTGCCGCTTGCGGTCCATGACGATCTCGGCCTCAGGATTGGCTTGGGCCAGCAGCAGCGCGAGAGGCAGGATCATATGGGCTCCGGCAGGGTTGCGACCGCGTCGATGAGGCGGGCAAGGTCCTGCTCGCGCGACAAGCGGTGATCGCCATCCTTTATCAGCAAAGTCTGCACATCGGCTGAACGAAGCTGCTGCGCGAGGGTCAGCGCATTGCGCCAGGGCACCACCTCATCGCGCTGGCCATGCAGCAAGCGAACCGGACAGTCGATGGCGATGGAGCCGTGAAGCAGCCGGTTGGCCTCCCCGGACTGCCAGAAGGCCTTGGTCGTGACATAGGGTTGATCGCCATAGTCGGACGGCTCCTCTATCTTGCCCTCGCGCAGGATCTGGAGCTTCTGCTCCTCGGTAAAGCCCCAGTCGGTGAAATCGGGCGCGGCCGCTATACCCACAAGCCCGGTCAGGCGCTCGGGCCGCGCAAGCCCCACGAGCAGAGCTAGCCATCCGCCCATGGATGAGCCGACCAGGGCGAACGGGCCTTCCACCAGCCTGTCGATCAGAAACAGCACATCGTCGCGCCAGGTGGTCAGCGTGCCGTCAGTGAAAGCCCCTTCGCTCGCGCCGCAGCCGGAATAGTCGAGGCGCAGCATGGCGCGGCCTTTCTCCGCCGCCCATGAATCGAGAGCGAGCGCCTTGCCGCCTTCCATGTCGGACATATAGCCGGGAAGGAAGACGATGGTGGGGCCGCGGCCCTTGCGGTGCCTGACGGCTAGACGAAGGCCGCCGGGCCTGGAAAGACGGGAAATTTCAGCCATGGAACGGGCTTATATCAGGCTCCAGCCGCAATGACAGAGGTTCGGCCCAGCGGGGCGCGTGGCTGGCACTGACTGGCTTGGCGGATAATCGCTGCGGCACTTTTCATGCGGCGCCACGTTCCTTCTGCCATGAACGAATGCTGGCTCATCGTGAACCGGACGAGCGGCAGCCATGATCCGGACCAATGCGACGCCATTGGTCAGGCGCTGAGCGGCCACACCGGAAAACCAACGCGGCTGATCGCGATACCGGAGGAGGCCATGCCGGTCCTCGCCGAAGCGAAGGCCGCCAGCACGATCGCCATCTTCGCAGGTGATGGCACCACAAGCGCCGCCGTGACCGCATTGGACGGTTGGGGCGGCGACCTGCTCGTCCTGCCGGGGGGCACCATGAACCTGCTGTCGCGAAAACTTCATGGTGACCGGGAGCCGATGGCGATCCTTGAGGATGCATTCAGTCCGCAAGCGAGGAGCATTGCGCTTCCGGTGGCTGAAGGGCATGGGCTTAGATCGCTGGTCGGCATCGTTGCCGGACCGACCGCCGCCTGGGGCGAGGTGCGGGAGCATATGCGCAAGCTGGACGTCGGCGGCCTTGTCGAATCAGTGCCGCAGGCGCTGCAGGAAACATTGCAGGGCGATCCTGTATCCGTAAAAGGGGTCGAGGGGCAATTCGAGGCCGTCTTCATTGATCCGCAGGTGGCGGGACTCAGGGTCAATGGGATCCATGCCGGGACAGCGGCAGAACTGCTGCAACATGGCTGGGCCTGGCTGAAAGGTGATTTCCGCGAAGGACCGCACACGCCGCTCATCTGCGCCCCTGCCGTCACCTTGCTGCGCAATGGCGATTTTTCGCTGCTCGTGGATGGTGAACAGGCGGAGGCACAAAGCCCGTGCCGCTTCACGCTGGGGCGATGCGGATTGCGGTTTATCGCGACGGGGTGACGGGGATTTGGTGAATTGTCTCCATCCCCCGCGTCGTCCCTGCGCAGGGACGACGTTTTCCTATGCCCAAGACGGATCTTCTTCTGCCGCAGGCCAAGCAAAAGGGCGGCCCAAGCGGACCGCCCTTCCGAATGACATTCCCGTCGCCGATTAGCGCTTGGAGAACTGGAAGCTCCGGCGAGCCTTGGCACGGCCGTATTTCTTGCGCTCCACGGTGCGGCTGTCGCGGGTGAGGAAGCCTTCCTTCTTCACCGCGCTGCGCAGCGCCGGTTCATATTTGCTGAGCGCCTGGCTGATGCCGTGCTTCACGGCGCCCGCCTGCCCCGAAAGACCGCCGCCCTTCACGGTGCAAATCACGTCATACTGGCCCTGGCGATCCGTGACGTCGAAGGGCTGATTGATGACGAGGCGCAGCGTGGGACGCGCGAAATAGACTTCCTGGTCGCGGCCATTGACGGTGATCTTGCCGGTGCCCGGCTTTACCCAGACGCGTGCGACGGCGTCCTTGCGGCGGCCGGTTGCATAGGCGCGGCCGAATTTGTCGAGTTCCTGCTGGCGCAGCGGAGCGGCCTCGACCGCAGCCGGAGCTTCAGCGGCAGGCGCGGCGGCCGGAGCGGCAGCGGCGCCCGCGGCGATGTCCTTGAGATCGGAAAGGGACTGGCGATTATCGGACATTATGCACCAACCTTGTTCTTGCGGTTGCGGGAAGCGATATCGAGCACTTCCGGATTCTGGGCTTCATGCGGGTGGGCCGCACCGGCGAAGATGCGCAGGTTGCGCATCTGCTGGCGGCCGAGCGGACCGCGGGGGATCATGCGCTCAACGGCCTTTTCCAGCACGCGCTCCGGGAAGCGGCCTTCCAGCACCTTCTGGGCAGTGATGCCCTTGATGCCGCCGGCATAGCCCGTGTGCTTGTAATAGACCTTGTCCGACAGCTTCTTGCCGGTGAACTTCACCTTGTCAGCGTTGATGACGATGACATTGTCGCCGCAATCGACATGCGGGGTGAAGCTCGGCTTGTGCTTGCCGCGCAGGATATTGGCGATGATCGACGCGGCCCGGCCGACAACCAGCCCTTCGGCATCGATAAGAAGCCATTTCTTTTCCACCGTTGCCGGGGTGGCCGGCTTCGTGGTCTTCATCAGCGCCTTCATGGCCCTAATCTCCTGATGGGGATGCGCCCCGGTGAATGAAACAAAAGAACGCCGCCCATGGAGGGCAGCGCGATGGCGGGCTAATGGCTCCGAATTGTCCCGAAGTCAAGAGAAAGTGCGGCTTTGCTGACGGGTATCATGATACCATGACGCGTCAGCGCGAGAAGTTTGCCGCAAGCTGCCTAACCGGCCTGCCGTCCAATCCAATCCGCATAGGCTTCATTCACGCCCGCATCCCAGGAAAGGATAGCAGGCACTTCATAGCTGTGCAGTTCGGCCAGCCGCACGGTCAGCGCAGCGCGTTTTTCCGGGCGGGTCTTCAGCAGGACCGCCACCTCCCCTTCCTCCTGCATTTCCCCCTGCCATTCATAGATGGAGGTGCAGGGCGAGAGGATGTTGGCGCAACCGGCGAGCTTTTCGCTCACCAATCGGCGAGCGACGGTGCGCGCTTCTTCAGCAGTGCCGAAGAGCGTGTAAACCAGGGCAAGACCATTCATGCCCTCAGCATTATCATGCCTTGAGATGATCCATCCAGTGGCAGCAGGCAACGGTCGCGGCCACAAGCAAGGCGCCGACGGCCTGATGCGCAACCGCTATCCAAAGTTCCACTCCAGTGAGCAGGGTGGCAATGCCGATGCCGATCTGAAGCGCCACCAGCGCCATGAGCGCAGCGCCCTGCTTTGGCGCCCCCCAGCGATGCGCCCGCGCAGCAAGGAGGAACAGGGCGGCGCCCACGATCCAGGCAAGCCATCGGTGCGTAAATTGAACGACAATGGGATTATCGACAATATTCCGCCAAAGCGGCGTGATTATGGGCGCATCCGCCGGAAACAGGCTGTCCCCCATCAGCGGCCAGGTGGAAAAGGCGTAGCCCGCGCGCAGTCCTGCCGTGAAAGCGCCAAGGCAGAGTTGAAGCGCAAGCAGGAGAAGGATCGCCGCTGACAACCCGGAAAGCCGCGTCGGCCGCGCCGCTGGGTTCCTGGCCAGCGTCCGCAGATCAAGCGCCGTCCAGACAAGGCCTCCAATGATGAGAAAAGCGGTCAGCAAATGAACCGCGAGGCGCAGGTGGCTCACCTCCGTCCGGTTGACGAGACCGGATGTCACCATCCACCACCCGATCGCCCCTTGGAGCGCGCCAAGCGCCAGCAGCACGCCGAGTCGCGGACCATAGCCGGAGGGGATCCGCCGTTTCCATGCAAACCAGGCAAAGGGCAAGGCGAAAGCAAGGCCGATCAGCCGCCCCAGCAGGCGGTGAACATATTCCCAGAAAAAGATGAACTTGAACTCTTCCAGCGTCATATGCCGGTTGACGGTCTGATATTGCGTCGTGCCCTTGTAGAGCCCGAATTCCTTCATCCAGTCCGCTTCATTCAGCGGCGGGATGGCCCCGGTCACCGGCCGCCATTGCGTGATCGAAAGCCCGGATTCGGTGAGGCGAGTGATGCCGCCCACAACGACCATCAGGAAGACCAGGAAGGCAATGGCAAAGAGCCAGTTGGCGATTTGATGCGGGCGCGGCGAAGGCGCTGCGTGACGGGCAGGATTCATGAGCGCCGCACTTGCACCCTTGCGAAGGAGCTTTCAAGAGGACGGCGCGTTCAATGATATGTTGTATCGCACCCTCACCTGTGCTTTAGCACTGTCGTGGAACAAGGAACGGGCATGATTCAGTCGCTGTTGAAGAACGGACGCCTTGACCGGCTGGCGATCGGCCTGTCGGGCCTCTGCCTTGCCCACTGCCTGGCGACTTCGATCGTGGTTGCGCTGCTGGCATCGGTCAGCGGCTATTTCCTTTCTCCCATCGTTCATGAGGCTGGGCTCGCCATCGCCATCATCCTGGCGGCCGTTGCGCTGGGTCATGGCGCCCGCACCCATGGTTTGCGCCGGCCGCTGCTGATCGGCATTGCCGGACTTTTGGTCATGGGCTTCGCCTTGTTTCTGGGCCATGGCTGGCACGAAGCGCCGCTCACCATGGCGGGGGTTTCGATCCTCGCGGCTGGCCACGTCATGAACTTTCGCGCCGCGCGGTAGCGATTCCCCCATCGGCCAACGAGCTTGCCCTTGCGCAAGCGCAATCATATCTAGGTTCAATGGGCCGACACCATCACGAACATCTTGAGCCGACCGGCGAATCGCTCGCAGGCGCGGCGCAGCGCATGCTTGAACGGCAGGGCGAGCAATGGACGGATATGCGCGCGGCGATCTTTGAGGTGCTGGCCGAATTCGACAAGCCGGCCTCCGCCTATGATATTGCCGACCTGGTCTCTCAAAAGCGCAGCAAGCGGGTGGCGCCCAACAGCGTCTACCGAATCCTGGACCTGTTCGTGAAAAACAACCTCGCCATGCGGGTTGAAAGCGCCAATGCCTATATCGCCAACGCTCACCCAGGGTGCGTCCATGACTGTATTTTCCTGGTGTGCGGCAAATGTGGCGAGGCGACTCACATAGACGATGATGTCCTGTCGAACACGGTGCGCAAAATGGCCCGGGAGCATGGCTTCGCGCCTGAGCGGCCGGTAATGGAAGTGCTTGGTCTGTGCGCCAAATGCGCCTGACTCATCGCACGGTTCGACAGAGGCGGAAAAAATAGCTACAGGGCCCGACATGCCGCAATCGCCCCACACGCCTTTGCTCGATCAGGTGAAGACGCCTGAGGATTTGCGCGGCCTGCCGCCGCACCAGCTGCGCCAGCTCGCCGATGAGTTGCGCCAGGAGGTCATTTCGGCCGTGGGCGTGACTGGCGGCCATCTGGGCTCGGGCCTCGGGGTGGTGGAGCTTACCACCGCCATTCATTATGTCTTCAACACGCCCGAAGACCGGCTGATCTGGGATGTCGGGCATCAATGCTATCCGCACAAGATCCTGACCGGACGGCGTGACCGGATTCGCACGCTGCGGCAGGGCGGGGGCCTTTCCGGCTTCACCAAGCGGTCAGAAAGCGAATATGATCCCTTTGGGGCGGCGCACAGTTCCACTTCGATCAGCGCGGCCCTGGGGTTCGCCATTGCCAACAAGCTTGCCGGAAAGCCCGGCAAGGCAATCGCAGTCATCGGTGACGGCGCCATGTCGGCCGGCATGGCCTATGAAGCGATGAACAATGCCGAGGCGGCGGGCAACCGGCTGATCGTCATCCTCAATGACAATGACATGTCGATCGCCCCGCCCGTAGGCGGGCTTTCCGCCTATCTCGCGCGAATCGTATCAAGCCGCGAATTCCTCTCGGTGCGCGACATATTGCGGCGGCTGGCGCGCAAGCTGCCCAAGTCGCTGCACATCGCGGCCCGCAAGACAGATGAATTTGCCCGCGGCCTCGCGACCGGCGGCACCTTGTTCGAGTAATTGGGCTTCTACTATGTAGGGCCCGTCGACGGCCATAATCTCGATCACCTGATCCCAGTGCTCGAAAATGTACGCGACGCGGCCGAGGGCCCCTGCCTCATCCACGTCGTGACGCAGAAGGGCAAGGGCTACGCCCCCGCCGAGGCAGCGGCCGACAAATATCATGGCGTTCAGAAGTTCGACGTGGTGAGCGGAGAACAAGCCAAGGCGCCTCCAGGGCCCCCAAGCTACACCAATGTCTTTGCCAAGGCACTGATGGCTGAGGCGCAGCGCGATGAAAGCATCTGCGCCATCACCGCCGCCATGCCTTCGGGCACAGGCCTGGACAAGTTCGCCGCGGCTTTTCCCGGCCGCTGCTTCGACGTCGGTATCGCCGAGCAGCATGCCGTGACCTTTGCGGCGGGACTTGCCGCGCAAGGAATGCGCCCCTTCTGCGCCATTTATTCGACCTTCCTGCAGCGCGCCTATGACCAGGTCGTGCATGACGTCGCGATTCAGAATCTCCCCGTCCGCTTCGCGATCGACCGGGCGGGGCTGGTTGGTGCGGACGGCAGCACCCATGCAGGTAGCTTTGACATCACCTATCTCGCCACTCTACCCAATATGGTCGTGATGGCCGCTGCCGACGAGGCCGAACTGGTGCACATGGTCCATACCTGTGCCATGCATGATGATGGGCCGATTGCGGTACGCTACCCGCGCGGCAATGGTACGGGCACTGCCTTGCCGGAGGTGCCGGAGCGGCTGCCGATCGGCAAGGGCCGGATCATGCGTGAAGGCAAGAAGGTTGCGATCCTGTCCCTCGGCACGCGTCTCGAAGAAGCCATGAAAGCGGCAGACATACTGGACGCCAAAGGGCTTTCAGCGACGGTGGCCGATCTGCGCTTCGCCAAGCCCCTGGATGAGGAGCTGATCCGCAAGCTGCTCACCAGCCATGAAGTTGCCGTAACGATCGAGGAGGGCAGCATAGGCGGCCTTGGCGCGCATGTCCTCACCATGGCGAGCGATACGGGCCTTATCGATGGTGGCCTGAAGCTCCGGACATTGCGCCTGCCCGACATCTTTCAGGAGCAGGACAAGCCAGAGCAGCAATATGCCGATGCCGGTCTTGATGCACCCGGCATTGCCGACACCGTGCTGAAGGCGCTGCGCTATAATGACGGCGGCGTGATCGAGAGCGCACGGGCCTAAAGCGACGCGTTTTGCAGTAATGCCTAAATCAGGTTAATCCGTTTCCGTTCGTCCCGAGCGAAGCCGAGGGACGCTGGCTCTCGACGTGTCTCGACTTCGCTCGACATTAAGGGAAAGAGTAGGCTTGAAGCGCCATGCGCCAGCCCTCGTCCGAGCATCAGGGACAATCAAAAAAAAAGGCCGATCCCGAAGGACCGGCCCGAAAGTCTTAGGAGAGGATGCCTGAAAGGCAATTTTGATATGGGACCCAACGATCTTTTTCGCAATTGCGAAAAGATCGGGCACAGTTGCATTTTTTGCACTCGCAAGGAAATCCGCCCTTTTCGCAAGCGATTCGCAAGGAAATTTTTCTGAAATAAGGGGCCGCGGTCGGCTGATTCCCGGACTTTCACCGGCGCATCACTCTCCTGCGAAACGCCCTGCCTATGGCTTGAGCGGCGACCGCGGCCGGACCAGTCTACCCCTCAGATTTTTCCTTGGGAATAGGGATAACAGTTCCACTTTTGCTGCATTGCAGCAAAGGTTCCATCCGCGATTTCGTAGCGGAGCAGGCCGCATTCCTATGGCACCTGCACCACTTGACCGGCGGAAACATGCAGGCGGCAGGCCGCTTCGAGCCCCTCGAACAGGGAATCTTCGGTCCCGGTCATCCAGATCTGCCCGCCGCCAGCGGCAAGCCGGTCAAACAGAGCAAGGCGCCTTTTGGGATCGAGATGGGCGGCAACTTCATCCAGCAGGAGAATCGGCCGGCGCTGGAGCTGCCGCGCCACCAGCTCCGCATGTGCGAGAATGATGGAGAGAAGCAGCGCCTTCTGTTCGCCCGTGGAACAAAGCGCCGCCGCCTGCCCCTTTGCCGCATGCGTGACGGCGAGGTCCGTTCGATGCGGCCCAGCCAGCGCCCGGCCCGCGGCCGCATCACGGCGGCGGCCCTGCGCAAGGAGGATCGCCAGATCGGCCTCCGGGTCATCCCATTCGGCAAGGGCGAGCGCCGGGCAGGGAAAAGGCCCCTCGGGCTGCAGGGCCAGGGCTTCGCTCAAGGCCGCCACCGTCTCCCGCCGCGCTCGGGCAAGCGCCGCGCCATGTTCCGCCATCTGTGCCTCAAGCGCGCTCAGCCACACGGGATCAGGTGGCTCGTCGCCGGTCAAAATTCTCGTGCGGCTGCGCATGGCAGCCTCATAGCGGGTGCTGTTCACTGCATGGCCCGGATAAAGGGCAAGCACCAGCCGGTCCAGAAAGCGCCGCCGCGCACCCGGCGTTTCAATGAACAGCCGGTCCATTGCGGGGGTCAGCCAAATGATGCTCAGCCATTCCGAAAGGCTGCTTGCCGAACTTTGGACTCCGTTGATCCTGACCAGCCGCCGGTCGGGGGCGTCGGACGCCGTTCCCGTGCCGATCGTGACGTCGCTGAGTTGCGCCGCAATGCTGAAATTGCCGGGCCCGCCCTGCCGCGCCATGTCCCGCAAAGCGGCCCCCCGAAGACCGCGCCCCGGCGAGAGCATCGACACCGCTTCCAATATGTTGGTCTTGCCCGCGCCATTTTCGCCAGTCAGCACCACGAACGAATGATCGAGAACGATCAGCGCATCGGCATGATTGCGAAAGTCCGTGAGGGAGAGGCGGCGAAGCGACATATTTCCGCTCTACCTCCAGTTGCGAAAGGGGTGAAGCGAAAGCGATGGTGGTGGAGATTCGGGGCCGATTTGGGAGGTGAGCGGAGGGTCTACAGCATTGCCCCGAGGTCCCTCGCCACAAGGCAGCGGGGTCCCTGCCTGCACAGCGACGACGAGGGCCCGAAGATACGGGCTATCGAAAATTCACGCAGAGGCTCGGCGCCGCGGAGGCGTTTATCCGCCTCGGTCATTCACCCCGTCGTCCCTGCGCAGGCAGGGACCCCGCCTCTCCAGAGTCACTTGATCGTCTGTCAGTAGCGTGGCGAGGGGTTGCCAAACATAGCAGCCATCATTCCTCTCGGACCTGCGCCTCCACCTGCTGCGCGGCGGCGGTGGCCGTGCGGATGTCCATCGCCTGCCCGATGAGCAGCAAGGCGGGGCCGTCGCCAATGCCGGTTTTCACCGCGAGCGGCAACAGGTCCAGCCGCGTGGCGAGATGCCGCTCCTCGGGCAGACTGGCATTTTCAATAACGATCGCTGGTGTGTCCCCGGACAATCCCGCCGCAATAAGCTGGCGCGACACGTCGGCGGCGGCGGCCTTGCCCATATAAACGGCAAGCGTTGAGTTCGGGTCGGCGAGGGAATGCCAGTCGAGATCCAGCGCCTCGCCCTTGCGTGCATGGGCGGTCACGAACTGGAGCCGGCGCGCCATGCCCCGCAGGGTGAGCGAGAGGCCAAGGCTTGCCGAGGCTGCGCTGGCGGCCGTGATGCCGGGGCAGATGCAAACCTCTATGCCCGCCGCGCGCAAATGCGCGATTTCCTCCATCGACCGGCCAAAGATGGACGGGTCGCCGCCCTTCAGGCGGACCACGCGCTTACCCGCCAATGCGGCGGCGAGCAGCATTTCGTTGATGCTCTCCTGGTCCTTGCTGTGCCTGCCCGAACGCTTGCCGACCGGCACACGCTCTGCATTGGGCGCGATCAGGGACAGGATATCGGGACTGACAAGCGCGTCATAAAAAACGATTTCGGCGGTGTAGATCAACCGCTCCGCCTTGCGCGTCAGCAGTTCTGGATCGCCCGGCCCGGCGCCTACCAGCCACACCGGGTGACGTTCGGGGGATGCGTCACGCATTGACCGCTTCCTTCTGCTCTTCAAGCAAGGACCGGATCGCGGGACGGCAGCTCCCGCAATTGGTCCCGGCATTGAGCGCCGCACCGACCGCTTCCACGCTGGTCAACTGCTGCTCGGCAATGGCGCCAAGGATCGTCTTCATCCCCACATCGAAGCAAACGCATATGATCGGTCCGCGATCCGGCGGCAACTGCGCCGGGCGTCCGGCAAGCAGCGCGAGCCCTGCATGGCGCTCCTCACCGTCAAGCTGCGCCGCGATCCAGTCCCGCTCCGGCAGACGGCCCGAACGGCTGAGGAACAGCGCGGCGGCGAGCCTTCCCTCGCCATCCACCACCGCAGCCCGGCGAACGCCGCGCGCGCCGTCCAGCGCTTCGACACGTTCTCCTTCGGGCAGCAGATGCTCCAGGTCGATCTCTTCAAAGCCCGCCATTTCGACCAGCCAGCCACCGCGCTGACGGATCAGCGTCCAATAGGGAACACCCTGCAGTTCGGGCTGCTCTCTAGTCACGAGAAAGCCGGTCCATGCCGGCGTCACGGCTTCGATTGCCGCCGCACTGTTCTTGAAGCCGGGCTGGCCGGAGATGGGATCGGCACCCTGGTTCGGCAGGCGGTTTGCGCGGCCCGCAGAACTCTGCTGATCGGTCCAATGCATCGGAACGAAAAGCTCGCCCTGCCGCTGGCCTTCGCTGATGGCGGCGCGGAAGATCGCTTCGCCCTGCCGCGTGCGAATGCGGGCAAGGCCTCCGTCCCTTATACAAAAGGCGGCAGCGTCGGCGGGATGCACTTCGACCAGCGGCTCGCGCCGGTGTTGCGACAAACGGGGGCTGAGCCCGGTGCGCGTCATGGTGTGCCACTGATCGCGATAGCGTCCGGTGTTGAGGCGCAAGGGAAAAGCCGCATCGGCGGCAGGCGCTGGGGGCGGCTCAACCGGCAGCAGTCTCGCGCGGCCATTGGGCGTGGTGAAGCGGCCATCGGCGAAGGGCGACAAACCGCCCCAACGCATGGGTTTCAATGCGTCATAATCGGCATCGCTGACATCCGCCCAACTGAAAAGGTTGAGCTTGCGGCGGCCATCATTCTCAAACGCCGTCTGGGCGCAATATTCGCGAAAGATACTCGCTGCGCTGTCAAAGGCGAAGGCGTCGGCATGGCCCATGCGCCGGGCCACATCGGCAATGATGTCCCAATCGGCGCGCGCCTCACCCGGAGCGGGAAAAAATCCACGCTGGCGGCTGATGGTGCGCTCGCTGTTGGTGACGGTCCCGTCCTTCTCCGCCCAGGCAAGCGCGGGAAGCTTTATATGGGCGAAGCTGCCCGTATCCGTGTTCGCCATGACATCGGAAACAACGACCAGCGGACATTTCGCCAGCGCCTCGCGCACGAAACCGGCGTCTGGCATCGACACGGCCGGATTGGTGGCCATGATCCAGATCGCCTTGATCCGTCCGTCATGAACCGCGCGGAACATGTCCACTGCCTTCATGCCCGGCCCCTTGACCATGGTGGGGCTGTTCCAGAAGCGCTGAGCCTGGCTGAGTTCCTCGGCCGAAAAGCCCATATGCACCGCGAGCATGGAGGCAAGGCCGCCCACTTCCCGGCCGCCCATGGCATTGGGCTGGCCAGTGATGGAGAAGGGGCCCATGCCGGGCTTGCCGATCCGGCCCATCGCCAAATGCACGTTGATGATCGCGTTGCCCTTGTCCGTTCCGCAAACCGACTGGTTCGCGCCCTGGCTGAACAGCGTCAGGGTCTGCTGGTGCCGTGCGAAAAGATCGTAGAATTTGGCCAGGGCTTCAGGGGAAAGGCCCGCCTGCTCCGCGACGTCGGTTTGGCCGAGCTGATCCCAGAAATCTTCCGGCACATCGACATGCGCCGCAAGATATTGCTGGTCCAGCAGCCCGCGATCCTTCATGGCGGCGAGCAGGCCGTTGAAAAGCGCGATGTCGCCGTCCGGGCGGATGGGCAAGTGCAGGTCAGCGCTTTCGGCGGTTTCCGTGCGGCGGGGATCCACGACCACCAGCTTGGTGCCACGTGTGGCGCGGGCGGCCTCGATCCGCTGCCAGATGATGGGGTGACACCAGGCAGTATTGGAGCCGACGAGGACGATAAGGTCCGCCTGCTCCAGATCCTCATAATTGCAGGGCACCACATCCTCGCCAAAGGCGCGGTTATGCGCAGCAACGGCACTCGCCATGCAAAGGCGGCTGTTGGTATCGATGTTGGAGGAACCGATAAAGCCCTTCATCAGCTTGTTGGCGACATAATAGTCTTCGGTCAGCAATTGGCCGGAAAGGTAAAGCGCGACGCTGTCGGGGCCATGTTCGGCAATGGCATCGGAAAAGCCCTTCGCCACGGCATTGAGCGCCTCGTCCCAGCCCGCCTGCCTGCCGCCAATCTCGGGATGCAGCAGACGCCCGCCAAGTCCCACGGTTTCGCCAAGGTGGGTGCCCTTGGAACATAAACGCCCGCCATTGGCGGGGTGCATCGCATCACCCTTGATTTCTACGGTGCGGGGCCCGGTGACGGTCGCGGACACCCCGCATCCTACTCCGCAATAGGGGCAGGTGGTTTTGGTCGCGCTCATTCTCCCCGCCCCTTCAGGAGAGGAGTAGGGAGATAGACCATCCCCCTCATGCCGCCATGCTCATGACTTCGGCTCGCGCGATCATGATGCGGCCGTCAACCACCTGGAGCGGGATAGTCGGCACGCAGCCCTCGTCCGGGCCAAGCGCCTGACCGGTCTTCAGGCTGATATTCCAGTTGTGCAGCGGACAGGCCACCTTGTCGCCATGGACGATGCCCTGCGAGAGCGGACCCTGCTTGTGCGGGCATTTGTTGACCAGCGCGTAGACCTCACCCTCTCCCGTACGGAAAACCGCTATTTCCTCGCTATCCCAGACCAGAAGGGTGCGCGCGCCGCGCAGGGGAATGTCATCCACAGCGCCAATGTCGATCCAGTCTGGGGTCATTTTTGTTCTCCTGATGGGGTGAGGGATGGCCGATCCGGCCTTTCCTTCGTCATTCCCGCGAAAACGGGAACCCATTTGAGCTCTCGGCTCAAACGCAGAGATGGCGACGAAGTGGATCCCCGCGTTCGCGGGGATGACGAAATAGGAACCGAAGCTATCCTGATTTCCCGGCACTGACGCATCCAAGTCCACTCCCGACACAAGACGTTTGACTGACGGAGCCATATTGACCCCAAACAGCGCCATTGCTGTCGATTTGAGCAGAACCCCGGCTATGCGGCGGGAATTCGTAAAGGTGTTGCAGCGCCATTGCTGCAATGCGGCAAGAAATAATCCAGGGCAGCGATTCTGTCAACGGGCTGCACGTCCGCAGCGCCCGGCTGCGAAATGGAATTGTCACCGGGCTCGACAACGACCCGTCGTCCCTGCGAAGGTAGGGACCCCGCTTTTCTTCATTCACAGCCAAAGCGGGAACTTCTCCCCGAGATGAAACGAGCGCCCGCGTCAAAGCGAGCGCTCTCAACCATCAAAAGGCCCATTCCACCGAGGCCCAGAACTTCCTGGTGTCGGCATCACCGGTGAAGCTCGCAATGCCCTCCCGCTGGTAATCGGCATATTTCAGGGTGAAGGTGTATTTCTTGACCTTCGCCATCAACTGGACGTTGATTTCATCGCCATAGTTGATGTCCAGCCGATCACTGTCGAAGCGATGATAGGTGGCGGTAAGGCCGATGACGTCAAACGGCCCCTTCTTCTTCACCGTATAGCCGATAGTGCCATAATAGTCGGTGATGCCCTGCGCCGGTGTTGTCAGGAACTTGTCGGCCCAGCCTTGAAACTTGTGCAGAGTGGCAAAAGGCGTCTGGAATGCGAAACCGCCAGCGAAAGGCGTGCCTGTGGCCTTGTCCGTGACGCTGCCATCGGAGCCCAGGCTCTCCACGCCGCCGAGAAGCTTCAGGGGACCAGCCTCGAAGCCAAGCTCGCCCAGATAATAGCCGGCGGAATAGTTGAGCGGATTGGTGCCTATATCGCTCTGCCTGGCGTAGCTTGCCGCATAAGTCAGCTTCAGCGCCTTGCCGAGCGGATACGCCCCCGCAAAACGGCCGCCGAAGGTCTGGCTGCTGTTGCGAAGCAAGGCAACGACCGGCTCATCCTCATCCACGCGATAATAGAAACCGGTGAGGACGCCGAGCTTCGTGGTGTAGGAAAGGTTCGCAAGGACATTGTCGCCCTCGATCGCCTGCGGGCGGTTCGCGGCACCGAACTTGCCGCCATCGATGCCCCAGATAGTGCGGTCGGACCAGGCATAGGTGGCGTCGAGCTTCAAATTCTTGATCCCGGTCCATTCGACCCGGACCGCGTCAAAGGTCTGCTCATTGTCACGCCAGCCGACGGAGCCGACGAAGCGCTGGTCATCAAGATTGATGCGCTGGCGTCCGGCGGTGACAATTATGCCGGGCAGCCCCTTGAACTGCACCTGCGCGCGGTTGAGTTCGATATTTTCCGGGTCGGCTACAATCGGATAGATGGCTTTGCCGTTGACGCCGCTATTATAGTCCTCGACGATCGCCAGCGTGCCTTCCGCTTCAACCAGGAAAGACCAGCTTTTGCTGGCAAGCTCTGCCCCGGCGCGGGCGCGGAAGGTCACTGCATCGGCATCTTCGGCAAAGCCGTCCTGATCGACCGTTTCATACCGGAGCCGGGTGTCGATGAGCGGCTTCAGCGTCAAGGTGCCGGCCATCGCAGGTGTGGTGATGGCGGCCAGAAGTGCGGTACCCAATAGATATTTTTTCACTTGTTTTCCTCCACTGATAGTGTGTTTTTCCCCACCTTTCGGAAGGCATCCTCTATTGTTTTCCCTCTCCCCTTCAGTGGAGAGGGTCAGGGAAAGGGAGGACGCGCGACAGGCTTTCAGGAACGACGTTCCGTTCCCTCCCTCTTCCGGCTCGGCTTTGCCTCGCCTCCTCTCCCCCGAAGGAGAGAGGGAATTTTGCTTGTTACGCGGCCTGTTCCAGCGGGTTGGAATAACGCTGGTGCAGGAAGTGAAGCACTTCATGCCGTGCATGATTATATTCGGGCATTTCCGTCGCCTCGATGCGGTTGCGCGGGCGCGGAAGCTTGATGGCCAAGTCCTCGCCGATGGTGGCGGCCGGACCATTGGTCATCATCACCACCCGGTCGGCAAGCAGCACCGCCTCATCAACATCATGGGTGATCATCACCACGGTGTTGTTGAGTTGCGACTGGATGTTCATGACCGCATCCTGGAGGCTCGCCCTGGTGAGCGCGTCGAGTGCGCCGAACGGCTCGTCCATCAGCAGGACGCGAGGG
Organism: Rhizorhapis sp.; assembly: GCF_035276005.1. NCBI lineage: Bacteria > Pseudomonadati > Pseudomonadota > Alphaproteobacteria > Sphingomonadales > Sphingomonadaceae > Rhizorhapis > Rhizorhapis sp. The sequence continues at coordinate 51,563 of NZ_DATEMB010000032.1, read as the reverse complement.
CTCATGGCGATGGCGCGGGCGATGCCGACGCGTTGTTTCATGCCGCCCGACAGTTCGCCCGGACGCTTGGCGGCGGCATGGCCCATCTGGACGAGGTCCAGATTATGCGCCACCCAGTCCTTGCGCTCGGCGCGGCCCTTGTTGGGCATTACCTTGTCGACGGCAAGGCGGACATTTTCCTCCACGGTCAGCCAGGGCAAGAGCGAGTGGTCCTGGAAGATCACCGCCCGGTCGGGACCCGGCTTGTCGATCACGTCGCCGTCCAGAAAGACGACGCCGCGGCTCGGCTTCACCAGGCCCGCAATGATGTTCATCAGCGTCGATTTGCCACAACCCGAATGGCCGATCAGCGCGACGAACTGTCCCTTGTCGATGGACAGATCAATGTCCTGCAACGCCGTGAACGGTCCGTTCTTGGTCGGAAAGGTAACGCTGATGCCTTCAAGGGCGAGATAGCTGCGTTGTTTCATTTGTAGCTTCCTTTGCTACCCGTCCCCGTTCGTCGAGCGCAGTCGAGGACACGGGCTTGGCCTGATCGTGTCTCGACTTCGCTCGACACGAACGGGGACAGGGTGATTTCTCATCAATTCTGCCGCGCCACGCGGCGGCCGATCCAGGCGACGATCCGGTCGAGTGAAAAGCCGACCATGCCGATCCAGACCAGCGCGACTATGGTGTCGGTAAGAAGTGAGCTGTTGTAACTGTCCCAGATGAAGAAACCGATGCCGGTGCCGCCCTGAACCATTTCAGCGGCGACGATTGCGAGCCAGCTCATCCCGACGCCGATGCGAAGGCCCGTGAACATGTGCGGCACGGTGGCCGGCAGCATGATCTTCAGGAAATATTCCACCGGATTGAGCGCGAGCACCTTGCCGACATTGCGATAGGTCGGCGGGATGTTCTGCACGCCCGCCGCCGTATTCAGGATGATCGGCCAGATGGCGGTGATGAAGATCAGGAAGACGGCCGATGGCCCCGCCTGCTGAAAGATCGCAAGGCTGATCGGCAGCCAGGCGAGCGGCGGCACGGTGCGCAGAACCTGGAAGAGCGGGTCGAGCGCGCGATAGGCGAACAGGCTTTGGCCAATGAGGATGCCAAGCCCGATGCCGAAAACGGAGGACAGGCCATAGCCGATCGCAACACGTTCCAGACTGGTTAGAATGTGTCCCGCAATCCCGACATCGCCGCTGCCCTCGATATGCAGGCCCGAAAGGTCAAAGGAGACCCCCTTCAGCGGGTGGACGATCACCTCGTAACTCTCGGACCACACTCGGGAAGGGCTCGGCAAACTCGAATCCTGGGTGCCGCATGCGATTTCCCAGACCGCAAGGAGGGCAAGAATCATCATCAGCGTCGGCATGACCGACGCAGCGACGGAGCGGGCGCGCTCGACAACCGGATCGGTTAGCCAGGCGGACGGCAATGCAGGCTGAATTTTCGGCATGCCACTATTGGGATAAGGAATGATCTCGGCCGAGGCTGCGACATGGCTTGGAACCATGCCGGCGGCGGTCGGGACGAGGGAAGCGGAGTTGCCCGTCATGATGATGTGCCCCCTGTTCAAAAAATTTTCAGACTCTCACGTCGTCCCTGCGAAGGCAGGGACCCCGCTTGTTCTGGAGGACCCGAATGAAGGAAGCGGGGGCCCTGCCTGCGCAGGGACGACGCCGAAGGAGGTTCGTTCATCGCCAGGCCCCGGCTTCCACTGCGCCTCAAACCCGCTTGATCGCGAGGCTCTTGAGATAGGCCGCGGGATTGCCCGGATCGAAGACCTTGCCGTCGAAGAATTTCTCGACACCGCGGCTCTCACCCTTCGGTATCTGGGCCGCCGGAACCTTGGCGAGTGCAGCCGCCTTGCGCCATATGTCGGAGCGATTGACCTTGGCGATAACCGATTTGGTGTTAAGGCCCGCTGGCAGCTTGCCCCAGCGCTGGTTTTCCGTGAGGAACCACAGCTCATGGCTCTTGTAGGGGAAGGATGCGTTCGCGGCGAAGAACTTCATCTTGAAAGCCGCGTTCTTGAACGAGCGGCCATCGCCCATGTTGAAATTGCCGGCCAGGCGGTCCTGAATGTCGGTGACAGGGACCTTGAACCAGTCGCGGCCGCCAACGATCTGGCACAGCTTGGCAAGATTTGCCGGATTGTCGCACCAACGTTGCGCCTCGATAACGGCGGCTGTGATGGCGACCGCGGCCTTGGGATTGGCGGCCACCCAGTCCGAGCGCATGGCGAAGCTCTTTTCGGGGTGGTTCATCCACATCTGTCCCGTGGAAACCGCAGTGTAGCCGATGCCCTGCGCTACAAGCTGGTCGTTCCAGGGCTCGCCGACGCAGAAGGCCTCCATGGTGTTGGCCTTCATATTGGCGACCATCTGCGGCGGCGGAATGGTGATGAGTTCCAGATCCTTGTCTGGATCGATGCCGCCCGCAGCCAGCCAATAACGGATCCACAGGTCGTGGGTGCCGCCAGGAAAGGTCATTGCCATGGTGATCTTGTTGCCCGCAGCGCGGCGCTTGGCGATGATGCCCTTCATCTTGCCGGCATTGAGGTCAGCCTTGGCCTGCAGATATTCCTTTTCCACCGAAATGGCCTGGCCGTTGACGTTCAAGCGGGCGAGGATGCTCATCGGGGTTGTCTTGCCGATAGTGCCCAGTGTCAGGAAATAGGGCATTGGCGTCAGGATATGCGCGCCATCAATGCCGCCACCGCCGGCACCCAGGACAATATTGTCGCGGGTCGCGGCCCAGCTTGCCTGCTTCAGCACTTCAACATTGGGCATGCCGTATTTGGCGAAAAGCCCCAGTTCCTTCGCGATGATAAGTGGCGAGGCGTCCGTGAGCGCGATATAGCCCAGCTTTGCGCCCTTCACTTCCGGACCCGCACCCTGCGCGAAGGCACCGCCGGGGAACGCGGCATGTGCCGCGGACAGGACCGCAGCCGTACCCCCCAGCTTCAGGAAGCGCCGCCGCTCCATCGCCTTTGTTTCATCGCCCTTTTCATTATTGTCCATGATTGGCCCTTCCCTGAAGATGAGAATTTTCGACATGAAAAAAGCCGCCTCGACCACGGCCATCATTGGCTGGTCGGGCGGCGTCATTGCCTAATGGCTACCCCTGCAAATAGGGCGCCGTTCCGGCTCCATCCCCCCATGGATAGACCGGATAAACTGACTCAGGCATCCTTGCCCGATGGACACAAGCTTGCATGAGTCGCGTCATTGAGCAAGTGCAATATTCGCACATGCGAAAAAATTTTATTGCGCTGCGATTTCAGCCAGATAATCGTCCAGATGGTCAGGATCGAATGAGCGGCCATCGAAGAACTGGTCCGGGCCCAAAAGCAATCGGCCCTGAACGGTACCGACTCCAGTGGGTTTCGCGATACCACCTTCCAATTTCGCGCTTGCCCCGGGCAGGGGCACATTGGTCCCGGCAAAGGCGGCGCGATACACGTCCGGCCGAAACACTTTTTGCGCTGCCGCATAAGCCTTGGCGCTTTTCTTCGCATGTCCAGCACGGACCATCTGCGCATAGAGCCAGGCCGCCTGGCTGACCCAGGGGAAATTGGCGGCTTCGCGATGCTGGAACATGAAGTCCGGGATATGCAGCGGCTCGGTTCCGGCGGCGAGCTTGATCCGGTCGGAAATCGCCCGCTCGATCAGCGGCGCCGGCCCGTCGAGATATTCGGGTCGCGCCAATATGGCCGCGTTTTTCTCCAGGCGGGCAGGGTCGATAAAGGCCTTGCCGGCATTGTACATCGCGCGGATCAGGCGGTGGACAATTTCGCGGTCGGCCTCCATCCGTGCCGTCTGCATCGCCAGCACCTTTTCGACGCCCCGCTGCCAGATATGGGCGGTGACGGTGACGATGGCGCCGACGCCACGCTCCACAGCGACGCTGTTCCACGGTTCGCCGACGCAGATGCCATCCACTTCGCCCGCCGCCAGTGCGTCGGCGGCAAAGGGCGGCGCTATGGTGATGATCTCGATCTGTTCGTCAATGTCGACGCCGCTGCCCGCCAGCCAGTAGCGGAGCATGTAGTTATGGCTGGAAAAGCGATGCACGACCCCAAGGCGTATCTTGGAACCCGCCGCCGCCCGCTCGGCGATAATGGCGGCAAAGCGCTTCCCCGCCTCGCGGGGCTTTGCAAGGCCCTTCTTCCCTTCGGTCACGGCCTTTGCCAGTTCCGGCGTCAATGTGATGGCATTGCCGTTAAGGCCCAGCACGAAGGGTACCGAGAGCGGCACTGCCGGACGGTCCAGCCCCAGGCTGGTCGCAATGGCGAGCGGGGCTACGAGATGGGCGGCGTCGCTATGACCGTAGAGCAGGCGATCACGCACCGTTGCCCAACTGACATCCCGCATCAGTTGAAGGTCGATGCCCTGTTCTTCGGCAAAGCCCAGTTCATGCGCCAGAATGGGAAGCGCCGCGTCGACCAGGGGAAGAAAACCAATACGAAACGGGTCAAGCGTCACAGATCACCTCCCATCAGGCTATCGGCGGTCACCAGCGCCTCGGCAACTTCCGCAATGCGCCGGTTGCTTTGCATGGCGTGGCTGCGCAGCAAGGCGTAAGCGGCCGGTTCATCGATGCTTCGGCGCTTCATCAATATGGCCTTCGCCCGGTCGATCGTCCGGCGTTCGGCGAGCTGGTTCTTCGCCTCGGTCAGCTCTTCCTGAAGTTTGGAAAAGGCTTGGAACCGGCGCACGGCAAGGTCGAGGATCGGCTTGATCCGCTCCTTCTTGAAACCGTCCACGATATAGGCGGAAACACCCGCATCAACGGCGGCAAAGGTGGATTGCTCGTCGCTCTGGTCGACGAACATGGCAATCGGCTTGCCGAGCGAGCGGGAAACGAGGAAGCTTTCCTCCAGCGTATCGCGGCTGGGGTTTTCGAGGTTCATGAGGACCACATCGGGCTCAAGCGCGGCGAGACGCGCCACCAGTCCCTTGCGATCAGTCAGCGTGGCGATGTCATTGAGGCCAGCGTCGCGCAAACCCTCCTCAATCACCGCCGCCCGCGCGGAGCTTTCATCGACAATCGCGATCCGCAAGCGCTGAACCTCCCGTTTGTGCTGCGTTGCAACGATTCGCGGGGAATTGCAATATTGAGGGTGGTTAAAGCGGGCAGAAGGGACGTGAGGCTCCCTCTCCCCCGAAGGAGAGAGAGCAAAAAAGTCCCCTTTCCGTCGTCCCTGCGCAGGCAGGGACCCCGCTTCTCTTTGACAGGGTTCAAGAAACAGCGGGGCCCCTGCCTCCGCAGGGGCGACGGCTCATTTTTTTCATCGGCAGCAAAGACCCCAACCTCCCCAAAACAAAAAAGGCCGGAGCTTTCGCCCCGGCCTTTCCTGTTGCTGATGGCCAGCTTGGACTTAGAAGTCCATGCCGCCCATGCCGCCCATGCCGCCACCCGGCATTGCGGGCATAGCAGGCTTGTCTTCGGGCATTTCGGCGATCGTCGCTTCGGTCGTGATCAGCAGGCCAGCCACGGAAGCGGCATCCTGCAGCGCGGCGCGGACGACCTTGGTCGGGTCGATAACGCCAGCGGCGACGAGGTTCTCATAAACGTCTGTCGAAGCGTTGAAGCCGAGCGTCTCGTCCTTGGAGTCGAGCAGCTTGCCGGCAACGACGGCGCCGTCCTGACCGGCATTCTGCGCGATCTGGCGGACAGGGGCCTGAATCGCCTTGCGGACGATATCGATGCCCCGGGTCTGGTCGTCGTTGATGCCCTTCAGGCCATCAAGAGCCTTGGTGGCATAGAGCAGCGCGGTGCCGCCGCCGGGGACGATGCCTTCCTCAACCGCAGCGCGGGTGGCGTGCAGGGCGTCGTCGACACGGTCCTTGCGCTCCTTCACCTCGACTTCGGTCGCGCCGCCAACCTTGATCACGGCAACACCGCCCGCGAGCTTGGCAAGACGCTCCTGGAGCTTCTCACGGTCATAATCGCTGGTGGTGACTTCGATCTGCTGACGGATGGCTTCAACGCGAGCCTTGATCGCATCGGCTTCACCGGCGCCATCGACGATGGTGGTGTTGTCCTTGTCGATGGTGACGCGCTTGGCTTGGCCGAGCATGCCGACGGTGACATTTTCGAGCTTGATGCCGAGGTCTTCGGAGATCATCTCGCCCTTCGTCAGGATCGCGATGTCCTCCAGCATGGCCTTGCGGCGGTCGCCGAAGCCCGGAGCCTTGACGGCGGCAACCTTGAGGCCGCCGCGCAGCTTGTTGACCACCAGGGTCGCGAGCGCTTCGCCCTCAATGTCTTCCGCGATGATGAGCAGCGGACGGCCCGACTGAACGACGGCTTCCAGGATGGGGAGCATCGCCTGAAGGTTGGAGAGCTTCTTTTCGTGGATCAGGATGAACGGGTCGTTGAGTTCGACCTGCATCTTTTCCGGGTTGGTGATGAAGTAGGGCGACAGGTAGCCGCGGTCGAACTGCATGCCTTCGACGACATCGAGTTCGAAATCCAGGCCCTTGGCTTCCTCGACGGTGATGACGCCTTCCTTGCCGACCTTTTCCATGGCTTCAGCGATCTTTTCGCCGACTTCCACGTCGCCATTGGCGGAAATGATGCCGACCTGCGCGATTTCGCTGGAACCGGCGACGGGCTTGGAACGGCCCTTCAGATCCTCGACGATCTTGATGACGGCGAGGTCGATGCCACGCTTCAGGTCCATGGGGTTCATACCGGCCGCGACCGACTTCATGCCTTCGCGAACGATCGCCTGGGCCAGCACGGTGGCGGTGGTGGTGCCGTCGCCGGCAATGTCGTTGGTCTTCGAAGCGACTTCGCGGACCATCTGGGCGCCCATATTCTCGAACTTGTCCTTCAGTTCGATTTCCTTGGCGACGGAAACGCCGTCCTTGGTGATGCGGGGCGCGCCGAAGCTCTTGTCGATCACGACGTTGCGGCCCTTGGGGCCCAGCGTCACCTTGACCGCGTCGGCCAGGATGTCGACACCGCGCATGATCCGCTCACGGGCGTCGCGCGAAAATTTTACGTCTTTCGCTGCCATGTTCTCTACCTCTGCTTTCTTGTCAGATTAGATGTTGGGATAGATGGGAAAGCGGCTCAGCCGATGATCCCCAGAATGTCGCTTTCCTTCATGATCAGCAGGTCTTCACCGTCGATCTTGACTTCGGTGCCGGACCATTTGCCGAACAGGACGCGGTCGCCGGCCTTTACGTCCAGCGGAGTGATCTTGCCGTCTTCGCTCTTGGCGCCTGCGCCGGCGGCGACGACTTCACCTTCAGAGGGCTTTTCCTTGGCGCTGTCGGGGATGATGATCCCGCCAGCCGTCTTCTCTTCCGCCTCGACACGGCGGACGAGAACGCGATCATGCAACGGACGAAAACCCATATGCTTACCTTTCTCTTGGCTATCGTTCCGGCCGGATGTGTTGCAGGATCCCCCTTGTCAGGCGCCCCTTTCAATACATTCCGCCCTTCGAATCCTTGTTAGCACTCCTGATATGAGAGTGCCAACCGCGGTCATATGGTCGCTTGGCAAAGCCGGTCAAGGGGCGCATCTGAGAAAAAATTTCCGGGAGAGAATAACCGTGTCCCTTCGTCGCCTCTCGCCGGCGGGGTGCTGCCTTTGCTGGAACGATGGCAACCGCCTATCTCCATTGCGGCCCTTCGCGGCATGGGTTACCCCTCGGCGGTAAAATTCAATGGCCCAAGGAGGCTCGTTTGGCCTTTATCAAAGGTATCTGGCGCATATTACTGGCGATCAAGGACGGCCTCGTGCTGCTGTTCCTGCTGCTTTTCTTCGGCCTTCTTTATGCGGCGCTCACCTTTTCCCCCCAGCCTGCGATGATCGGCAGCGGGGCGCTGGTGCTGAAGCTCGAAGGAACCATCGTTGAACAGCCGCGCCGCGAAAGCCCCTTCGATCTCATCACCGGCAATGGATCCCCCGTCGGGGAATATGGCCTGTGGGACGTGGTGCACGCGCTCGAAACGGCGGTGGAGGACCGGAAGGTCAAGGCGGTCGTGCTTGATCTTGACGGCTTCATGGGCGGCGGCCAGGTGGCGATGGCGCGGGTGGGCGAGGCGCTGGACAAGGTGCGCGCCGCGAAAAAGCCTGTCCTTGCCTTTGCGACGGCTTATACCGATGACGGATACCAGCTCGCCGCCCATGCGTCGGAAGTTTGGCTCAACCCCATTGGCGGGGTTATGATCAGCGGGCCGGGCGGATCGCAGCTCTATTATAAGGGCCTGATCGACAAGCTGGGCGTCAACGCGCATGTCTATCGCGTCGGCACCTACAAGAGCTTCGTCGAACCCTTTATCCGCACCGACCAGTCGCCCGAGGCGGAGAGCGCCATGCAGGCGGTCTATGGCGCCGTCTGGCAGAATTGGCGGGACGAGGTCGGCCGGGCGAGGCCGAAGGCGAAACTAGCCGCCTATGTCGCCGATCCTGTTGCAGTTTCGCGCGCGGCGGGCGGCGATCTTGCAAAGGCAGCGCTCAGCGCCGGGCTGGTGGACAGGCTCGGCGACCGCACGGCTTTTGGCGCGCGCGTCACGAAGCTGGCCGGGGTGGATGAGGAGGAAGTCCCCGGCAGCTTCAAACAGATCAAATATGAGGCTTATGCCGCCGCCTATCCGATACGGGAGGACGGCCAGATCGGCGTTGTGACCGTAGCAGGCGACATTGTCGACGGAGAGGCCGATCCGGGTTCGGCGGGGGGCGAGACCATCGCCAAGCTGATCCATGACGCGCTTTCCGAAAAGGATCTAAAGGCGCTTGTCCTGCGCGTGGATTCTCCTGGCGGATCGGTCCTCGCTTCGGAAGAGATCAGAAGCGCCCTGCTGGACGCAAAAGCGCGTGGCCTGCCGGTTGTCGCTTCGATGAGCAATGTCGCGGCGAGCGGCGGCTATTGGGTGTCGACCGCCGCCGACCGAATCCTCGCCGAACCTTCGACGATCACCGGCTCCATCGGGGTGTTCGGCATATTGCCCAGCTTCGAAAATTCGCTGGCCAAGATTGGTATCACCACGGATGGCATCAAGACCACGCCATTATCCGGGGAACCCGATCTTGCGGGCGGTTTCAGCCCCGAATTTGACGCGCTGGCCCAGGCGGGGGTCGAAGATGTCTATCGCCGCTTCGTCGGGTTGGTGGCCAAGGCGCGCAAGATGCCGCCCCAGCGAGTGGACCAGATTGCCCAGGGACGCGTCTGGGACGGCGGAACAGCGCGGCAATTGGGGCTGATCGACGGGTTCGGTTCGCTTGACGATGCCGTCGCAGAGGCGGCGAAACTCGCAAAGCTCGACCCCGCCAAGGCGCGGCCGGTCTTCATCGAGGAAAAGCCGGACTATTTCACCCAGTTGCTTGAGCAATATTCCCGCAGCGATGAGGAGGACCGCAGCGTTTCATTGCCCAGGGACTGGCTCGGCAAGCAGGCCTGGCTGCGGCGCAACTTCGCCATGCAAGCGGTGGGGGACGTCCGCGCCATGCTGATGGGCAGCGCGATCCGCGCCGACTGCCTGGAATGCCGGGGCGCGCTGCCGCAGCCGGTGAATGCAGCCAAGGCCCGGAAGTTGATCGATTATCTGCTGGAGTGGTGAGGATCTTCCGGGCGGAGGAAACAGGCAGGACATCGCGGAAAGCGCATCGATCAGCCGCGCCCTTGCCCTCTCCGGGCCGGAGTTCATGGGCCGTTCAGCCACAGGGGTGAAACCGGGGAGGAAATGCTGACCTGCACCCATCGGAGAATGGCAATGAAGACCGGATATGTCGCCCTCGCCCTTGCAATATCAGCCTGCCTGCCCGCTCTGGCGCATGCTCAATCCTATGATGCACAGCGGCGCTGGGAGGCCGCTCAGGACCGGTATCAGGCCGAAACCGAGGTCTATCAGCGTGAGCGCGAACGCTATTATGATTCCCGGCTGCGAGATCGCGACGTTCATGATGAAGACCGCTACGCCACCGATTATGACGCCGCGCGCGATTATCGCGACGATCCCGGATATGAGGAGCGCCGCCTTGGCCCGGATGATGAGGTCTATCGCGGCTCCGACGGCCGCTATTATTGCAAGCGCAGCGACGGCACCACCGGCCTGATCGTCGGCGCGGCGGCAGGCGGCATTCTCGGCAATGTCATTGACGGCGGACGCCATCGCACCGGCGGAACCCTGATCGGCGGCGCGCTCGGCGCCCTGCTTGGCCGTTCGGTGGAGCAGAACAGCGATATCCGCTGCCGTTAGTTGCAGAGCCAGTGGGCCGGCGCGCGGAAGGTGTATGCCAAGCCGGCCTTCCCCCCTTCCGCGAGCGGGAGGGGAATGACTGCTCCTCAGCCCTTATGCGTGACGATCCATTCCTCAACTACTGGCGCGATCCGTTTGCGCCACTTGCTGCCGTTGAATATGCCGTAATGGCCCACGCCTTCGGCCAAATAATATTTCTTGTGGCTTTCCGGCAGGCCGGCCGAGATGGTGAGCGCGGCCTTGGTCTGGCCTACTCCTGAAATATCGTCCCGCTCACCTTCGATTGCCAGCACGGCGATGTCGGTTATGGCGCTGGGGTCGATCCGCTTGCCGCGATGCTCGAACATGCCGCGGGGCAGGCTGTGCTCCTGGAACACTTCCCGCACCGTCTGCAGGTAGAATTCCGCCGTCATGTCGCAGACAGAGCGATATTCGTCGTAGAAATCCTTGGTCGCGTCGGCGCTCTCGCCATCGCCCTCGACCAGATGCTTGAACATCTCCCAATGGCTCATCAGGTGGTTGCCAAGATTCATCGACATGAATCCGGCAAGCTGCATGAAGCCTGGATAGACCTTTCGCCCTGCGCCGGGATATTGGAAAGGCACGGTGGCGACCACATTTTGCTCGAACCAGGAAAGAGGCCGCTGCGTGGCGAGGACATTCACGGCCGTGGGCGCCTCGCGCGTGTCGATCGGACCGCCCATCATGGTGAGCGTTTTCGGTCGGGCGGGATTATTGTCGGCGGACATCACCGCCGCCGCGGCGTAGCAGGGAACCGACGGTTGGCAGACCGCCAGCATATGCGCGCCAGGCCCGATATATTCCAGGAACTCAATCACATAATCGATATAGTCGTCGAGGTCGAAACCCCCCTCGCGAATCGGGATATTCCGGGCATCGCGCCAATCGGTGATATAGACGTCATGCTTTGGCAGCATCCGCTCGACCGTTCCCCGAAGCAGCGTCGCAAAATGGCCGGACATTGGCGCGACGATCAGCAACTTTGGGTCATTTTCATGCCCGTCGCGGACGAAATGCTTGAGCTGCCCAAAGGTCTTGCGGCACTCGATCTCCTCGGTGACCGGCACCTGCTTGCCGTCGATCTCAATGAAAGGGAGATTGAAGGCCGGCTTGCCCCGGGGCGCTGCCGCATGGGCAAAGACATCGAGCGCCGATGCGAGAATCGGTCCGCCGCCGAAATAGGCGAATGGATTCGCCGGATTGTTCAGCAACTCCACGCTGGCATTTGCCAAAGCGCTTGCCCCTGCCAGCAAACTGCGCTGGAGCTCATAGGCGTCGTACAGCATTCAAAGACCCTTCTGTTCCCCCGCCGCCTTTGAAGCGGACGTGCGACCGAATTGCAGTTCCCGCATATATGTGCGCTGCAGTATAAAGCATAAAGCGCATTGAGGCGACCTATAGCCGCTGCTAGGCGCACTTACATGGAAAAAAAATTCGATCCGCCGCAAAGCGCGGGAGCTGTCGATACAACGCGCCGTATTGGAAATCTGCGCCTTATCGGGGGATATGCCGCCCGATACCCGGGACGAATCGTTGGTGCAGCCCTGTCGCTTCTTTTGGCGTCCGGCGCGACCCTCGCCATTCCAAGTGGGTTCCAGCGCGTCATCGACAAGGGCTTTGCCGGTGGCGCAGGAGACATAACCCCTTATTTTCATTATCTTTTAATGATCGTCGTCATCCTTGCCCTGGCAACGGCATCCCGCTTCTACTTTGTGTCGTGGCTCGCAGAGCGAGTCGTGGCCGATCTGCGGACGGCGGTGCAGCAAAATCTGCTGCGACTCGCCCCAGCCTTCTTTGAAGAGAACCGTCCGTCCGAAATCGCCTCCCGCCTGACGGCAGACACCGCCATTATCGAACAGGTGGTCGGCACCACCGTTTCCATGGCCCTGCGCAATATCGTGACTGGAGTCGGGGGGATCGCCTATCTATTCACCCTGGCGCCCAAATTAACGGCAATGCTGCTTTTGGGCATACCGGTCGTCATCCTGCCCATCATGTTCCTCGGCCGCCGGCTGCGTCTGCTGTCCCGCGCCAGCCAGGACAGGATTGCGGAGGTCGGTTCTACCGTCGCGGAAGTGCTTGGCGCCATGAAGATCGTCCAGGCCTTTGGACAGGAAGCCCGGGAAGCATCCCGCTTCCGTACGGCCGTGGAGAGCGCCTTCGCCACCGCCCGCAAACGGATATGGATGCGTGCCGTGATGACCGCCATCGTCATTGCGATCATTTTCGGCTCTATCACCATGATCATGTGGCAGGGCGCGTTGGACGTCGCCAGCGGACGGCTTTCGGGTGGCGCGATTGCCGCCTTCGTCCTGACGGGTGGGCTGGTGGCGGGCGCTTTCGGAGCGCTCACGGAAACCTATGGCGACCTGCTTCGTGGTGCGGGAGCAGCCGCAAGATTGGGAGAATTGCTCTCGCAAAAGCCCGGCATCGCCGCTCCGCCCCATCCGGTGGTGATACCTGACACGGCGCGTGGCAGGCTGAGCTTCGACCATGTGACCTTCCGCTACCCGACGCGACCCGAGACGAAGGCGCTGGACGATTTCTCGTTGGACATATCGCCTGGCGAGACGGTGGCCGTGGTGGGGCCTTCCGGCGCCGGAAAATCCACGCTGCTGCAACTGGCGCAGCGTTTCTATGATCCCGGCAACGGCGCCATCCGGCTGAACGGCGTTGATCTGCGGTCCGCCGATCCGGCCGACATCCGCGCCCATATGGCGATGGTGCCTCAGGAAATGGTGATCTTCGCCGCCTCCGCCCGCGACAATCTGCGCTACGGCCGATGGGACGCGACCGACGAGGAGATCTGGGCTGCCGCCCGGGCGGCCAATGCCGAGGATTTCCTCCAGGCTCTGCCACAAGGGCTGGAAACCTTCCTGGGAGAGGGCGGCGCCCGTCTTTCCGGCGGCCAGCGGCAGCGCGTCGCCATTGCCCGCGCCCTGCTGCGCAATGCCCCGATCCTGCTTCTGGATGAGGCAACCTCAGCCCTGGACGCTGAATCAGAACGGCTGGTGCAGGAAGCACTCGACCGCCTGATGCGGGATCGCACCACCATCGTAATCGCCCATCGCCTGGCAACGGTGCGGGCCGCCGACCGCATCATCGTTATGGATGCAGGACGCATCGTGGAGGAAGGGCGTCATGACTCGCTGATCCTCAGGGGCGGCCTTTACGCACGGCTCGCCCGCCTGCAGTTTGACGGGGTTGCGGCATGAATGACCTATGGGGAGAGACACCTCCACTCTGATTTCCGTCGTCCCTGCCTTCGTGTTGTGTTCCGAGAGGTTGGCGAGAGGGAAGTGGTGTAGAACGCGGCTCTGATCCACAATTTCCAGGGGCAACGAGCTCTCAGCGCCTTACCCCACCGTCATCTTCTCCGCTCCTGCCTTGATCGGCCGCCACGCCGCCTCCTTCTCCCGCCGCTTCAAATAGCTGTCGAGGGCAATCTGAAGCGCGATCAGCATGAAGATGAAGGGCTGGAATGCGATGCCTACGAAGAGCGAGCCCACCAGATAGACCAGATGCCCCTGTTGCATGGCAAGCGCATAGGGCGCGACCCATTGCAAAGCGGCCTCGGGCCGTTTTGCATAGCGGCGGCGGATGATCTCCATCCGCAACACCGTGCCGAAATTCAGCAGCAGCCAGACAAAAAGGCCGGGAAAGCCCTGTTCGCCGAGCATCTCGAAATAGCTGCTGTGATAGGCGCGTCCTTCGTCCGTGATGACTTGCCGTTCCACTGCCTGGACCGGACCGTCGCCCTCCACTTTCTTTGCGTCATAGCGAAGCGTGTTCTGGCGATAGGCCTCAAAGCCGCCGCCCAACGGATGATCCTGCACATAGTCCCAGGTCCATTGCCACACCGCGATCCGGGTGGAGGCGGACTGGTCCGCCTGATAATTCTGGATGGTGTCCATGCGGCTGGTGAAACTAGAAGGCAGGAAGGGGATCGCCATCAACCCGGCGATACCAAGCAAGGCCCCATAGAGCAGCCGCCGCTTCGCATGGCGCAGGAACAGCAGGACCAGAAAGGCCGCGCAGACAAGGCCAGTGCGCGCCTCCGTCCCGATCGGGATCAGGAGACAGGCAAAGCAGAGGCTGAAGGCGAACAGCTTCACCCGCCAGTCCGCCGGATAGATGCTGCCCCATTTCGAAAGATACAGGATCAGCGGAATGATCGCGATAGCGACGGTGGAGATGATGCTGCCTTCATAAAGGCCGCTATTATTCTCGACCATCAGGTTGAGCACCCCATAGCCGCCGCCCGATAGCAGCGTCTTGATGCCGCCGGTGATGATGATCGAGCTGGCGCAGAGCACCATGACAAGGCTCAAAGCCTCGATTCTGAGCTTTGTCCGCAGCGTCAGCGGCAGAAATATCGCAAAGACCAGCGCCTTCCACACCCAGTCCCATTTTTCCCTGGCCTCCAGCGGAAAGTCGGCGTGCAACGTCGTGTAGCCCGCATAAGCGAGCAAGAAGAGCATCAATCCCTGCCGCCAGGAAAAGCGGCTGTCCCGCTTGTCATCGACCGCAAGCCAGGCAAGGACCGCCAGCGCGAAGGCGATCAGCGAAATGGGGATGCTGTTCAAAAGGAAATAGGACAGTCGCTGGGGCGAAACGATATCGATATAGGCATAGGCCAGAACGAAGATGAACGGGCGCTTGAAACCAAGGCCCATGAATGCCGCCAGGAACGCAATGAAGATCAGGTCACGCATCGCGGTTGTTTCCGCCAGGCGCGGGCGGGTCTTCCCTGTCGAGATCGGCGCGGAACAGCAGCCGCCATGCGGCGAGCAGGATAAGGCCATGGCTGACCAGCAAGGAGAAATTGTCGATCATGCCTTCACCCCCTTCCACCAGACCTTGCCGGAGACTGCCGCCCTACGCCTACTGGGTTGACGTCGCGTTAATCCTTTCCGCGCAAAAACTTGGTCGTCATGACTCGCATATTGCACATCCTTGACCACAGCCTGCCGCTTCACAGCGGCTATACCTTCCGGACGCGCGCCATTTTGCGGGCACAGAGGGCAAAGGGCTGGGAAGTGGCCTGCGTCACCGGGCTTCGCCACAAGGCCGGCGGGCCCGGTATGGAGGTGGTGGACGGCCTTACCTTCCACCGCACGCGGGGCAAGTCAGGCAGCGTTCCGTTGCTCCGCGAGTGGAAGGAAGTGGACGCGCTCGCGGGCAGGATCGATGCGCTGGTCCGGGAATGGCGGCCGGACCTGCTGCACGCCCATTCACCCGTGCTGAATGCACTGGCGGCTCAACGGGTGGCGCGGCGGCATGACCTGCCGCTGCTCTACGAAATCCGCGCCTTCTGGGAGGATGCGGCGGTCGGCAACGGGACATCCCGCGAAATATCCCCGCGCTACTGGCTGACCCGAAAGCTCGAAACCTATGCTGTTGGGGCGGCCGACGCCGTCGCGGTGATCTGCGAAGGGCTGAAGCAGGATCTGCTTGCCCGTGGCGTCCCCGCCGGCAAAATCATCGTGTCGCCAAATGGCGTCGACATGGAGATGTTCGGGGAACCGGTGCCGCCGGACCCGGCGCTGCAGACGCGGCTGGGCCTCGATGGAGCAGAGGTAATCGGCTTCATCGGCAGCTTCTATGATTATGAGGGGCTCGATGACCTTATCGCAGCAATGCCGAGCCTCATCGCTCGCCGGTCGAGCGTCCGGCTATTGCTGGTGGGTGGCGGCCCGATGGAAGAAGCGCTGCGCCAGCAAGCGGCGGCTTCGCCCGTGGCCGGCCATATCGTCTTTGCTGGCCGGGTGCCCCATGACGAGGTGGAGCGCTATTATAGCCTCACCCATATCCTTGCCTATCCGCGCAAGGCCATGCGCCTTACCGAATTGGTGACGCCGCTCAAGCCGCTCGAGGCAATGGCCCAGGGGCGGCTGGTCGCAGCCTCAAGCGTGGGCGGGCACCGCGAACTGATCGAGGATGGGGTTACAGGCACGCTATTTCCTCCGGGCGATCCCGAAGCGATGGCAGAAGCCCTCGCGGCCCTGCTGGAGGACCGAGGCATTTGGGAGGAACGGCGGCGCACGGCTCGCGCATTCGTCGAACGTGATCGTAACTGGTTGTCAAACATTTCCCGTTACGAACCTGTTTACCAAAAACTGCTTGGATATCAGCGGAAGAGGCGAGCGGCCTGAGGGCTGGAGGAATTATGGCGATTCGGTTTGGCAGGAAGGGCGGGTTCCCCACAAGCGCCCTCATGGCGATTCTGGGCGGCGGCGCCGTTGCTGCCGGGGTCATGTTGACGCCCGCCGGCCTTCTCGAGATGGCCTCCACCTCAGCCGGTCTGCCCTCGCTGTTGCCCGCCGCCGCGCCGCCACTGGGTGAGAAGGCACGGCTGATCCTTGCCTTTGCTTCCGGCATCAGCGCCATGGCAATCATCGCGGCAGCGCGGACGGCTTTGTCCCGTCTGACGCAGGGCACCTCTGTCATCCGCATCGGCTATGAAATCGGATATGACGAGGAAGATGAGCCGGATTACGGAGCGCCAAGCCATATGGATGGACCCCGCCGGCCGCTCTTTGCCAGCAGCGATCTTGAAGGTCTGTCGCCGCTTGTCTCAAAACCTGCACCGGCTGAAGCGAACGGCGGCATGCGGATGCCGCTGTCCCCGGAGCCGTTGGACGAGCTTGAACTGCGCGAAGCCATGATCATCGCGCGCCCTCCCCGGCCCGGATCCGTCGAAGCCAGCCCCAGCAAACCGGCCATTGTTCAGGACCCGTCAGGGGTGCTGGCCGCCGCCCGGATGCAGCCTTCCGACTATTCGGCGCTCAGCATCACTGAACTGGTGGCCCGTTTCGAGCGGGGCCTTGCCCATCGCCGGCTGCTGCTTGCCGAAGCCGTGGCGGCAAAGCGCGCCAACGAGGCTGAGTCGCAAGCCCCTGCGCGCCCACGCGAAACTGCCCGGCCAGCACCTCGGCTAGAGCCGGAGCCCGAGCGCAGGAGCATCGATGCGGAAGTCGATGAAGCCCTGCGAGCAGCCCTGGGCACCTTGCAGCGGATGACGGCCCGCGCGGCCTGAGAAAAATCGCCCCCAAAGGGCTAATGGCATTCGCCCTTATGCCGCGCTTCATAGGCCAGGGCAAAGGGCTGCCCCTTGGCGACTCCCTGGGTATGGATCTGCGCCAGGCGGCTGGTTTCGATCCGAAGCGCCGTCCGCCCTTGCCCGGAGCCCGGACAAGTATAATGCACGACGGCGCTGGTGGCGCGATCTTCAATGACATGGAAGGTGCAGCGGCTCCGCTGATGATAGAGCTGCAGCAACTGCCGGGGATCCCCCAGGCAGATATTCAGCACCCCTTCGCCCGGCGAACGCGGCTTCACCTGCCAAGCGCCCTTCTCCAGCACCTGCAGCGCGAGCGGCACAGGCGCATGTGCAACAGAAGGCGTGCCCATAAGGCCCCACAGCACTGTCGCCACCGCACAAGGGTAGCGGAATCGCGATTTAGTCACACCAATTCCCCCGGCGCCAAACCTTCCGCCCCCTGCGGCGATCCAGGTGCCAGCGCCTCTATAACGCCCGAGCGGCTAGAAGAAAATTAGGGCAGAATTATAGCGGGACTGAGGGGGATAATCATACGGTCCTACCCACTTGCCCGGTCGGATTGGCTCGGGCGGAGTCGTAGTTCGTAGTGCCTGCAAGGAATATCGAGAGCCAAAACATGGGATCATCTTCTATTCCGTACGGAAATTGCCCCGGCAGATCACACCCCTTCCAGCAGTTTCTCCCGCTTGATCTTCTCCTGCCACACCAGCGGCGCGAGGTGGTGGACACTCTGCCCCTCTGCGTCCACCGCTACGGTCACCGGCATGTCCTGCACCTCGAACTCGTAGATCGCCTCCATGCCGAGGTCCTCAAAGCCCACGACCTTCGATCCCTTGATCGCGCGGGCGACCAGATAGGCGGCCCCGCCCACGGCCATCAGATAGGCCGATTTGTGGTCCTTGATTGCATCGATAGCCATGGGACCGCGCTCGGCCTTGCCGACCATTGCGAGCAGGCCCTGTTCCAGCATCATGCGGGTGAACTTGTCCATGCGCGTTGCTGTAGTGGGACCAGCGGGGCCGACGATTTCCTCGCCCACCGGATCCACCGGTCCGACATAATAGATGACCCGGCCCTTGAACTCGACCGGCAGCTCCTCGCCCTTGGCCAGCATGTCCTGGATGCGCTTGTGCGCGGCGTCGCGGCCCGTCAGCATCTTGCCGTTAAGCAACAGGCGGTCACCATGCTTCCAGCTCTGAACGACTTCCGGTGTCAGCTTGTCGAGGTCGACGCGGATTGCTTCCTTGCTCGGCGTCCAGTTGACGTCCGGCCATTCGGAGAGCTTGGGGGCTTCGAGATAGGCAGGACCCGAACCGTCCAGCGTGAAATGCGCATGACGCGTGGCCGCGCAATTGGGAATCATCGCTATGGGCTTGGACGCGGCATGGGTCGGCCAGTCCATGATCTTGACGTCAAGAATGGTCGAAAGCCCGCCAAGGCCCTGCGCGCCGATGCCTAGCGCATTGACCTTGTCGAAAATCTCGATTCGCAGCTCCTCGATCTTGTTCTGCGGTCCGCGTTCCTTGAGCTGCGCCATATCGATGGCGCCCATGAGCGACTCCTTGGCGAGCAGCACCGCCTTTTCCGCCGTGCCACCAATGCCGATGCCCAGCATGCCCGGCGGGCACCAGCCAGCGCCCATCTGCGGCACCATTTCCAGCACCCAGTCAACGATGCTGTCGGAGGGATTGAGCATCTTGAACTTGGACTTGTTTTCCGAACCGCCGCCCTTGGCCGCCACATCGATGCTCACCTTGTCGCCGGGCACCATTTCAACATGCAGGACCGAAGGGGTGTTGTCCTTCGTATTGACGCGGCCGAAGGCCGGGTCCCTGAGGATGGAAGCGCGCAGCGGGTTTTCCGGATTGCGATAAGCGCGCCTGACACCCTCATCGACAACCTCCTGCAGGCTCATGCCGCTCTCGAGCCGGCAATTCTGCCCCCATTTCACGAACACCGTGACAATGCCCGTATCCTGGCAGATCGGCCGATGCCCTTCGGCGCACATGCGGCTGTTGGTCAGGATCTGCGCAATTGCATCCTTGGCGGCGGGGCTTTTCTCCGCCTCATAGGCAACGCCTAGAGCCCGGATATAATCCATCGGATGATAATAGCTGATGAACTGCAGCGCGTCGGCGACGCTTTCGATAAGGTCGGCTTCCTTGATCACAACGGTCACGATTGCGATTCCTTCATTTCCAGCACGGTCAATGGGCGCCGCTTTACCGCTTGTGCGGCATCTGTCCAGAGGGGCCCCCAATTGTGACTGGCCAAAGCCGCCGGGGCAGGTTAATGGCCGCAAGTCAATGCAGGCAAATTGACCCGCAACTTTCCTCCCCCTATGTGCGATGCAACATTTTCGCTGACTGGGAGATTCTGCCTATGAAGAAACAATATCCAAGCGCCCAGGCGGCCTTGGACGGCCTGCTTTTCGACGGCATGCAGATTTGTGCCGGCGGTTTCGGCCTGTGCGGAATCCCCGAGCGTCTGATCGATGCGATCCGGGATTCGGGCGTCAAGGACTTGACCATCGCGTCCAATAATGCCGGCATCGACAATGAAGGGCTGGGCAAGCTGCTGCGCACGCGGCAGATCAGGAAGATGATCTCTTCCTATGTCGGCGAGAACAAGGAATTCGAGCGGCAATATCTCTCCGGGGAACTGGAGGTCGAGTTCTGCCCGCAGGGGACGCTGGCTGAGCGGTGCCGTGCGGGCGGCGCGGGCATCCCAGGCTTCTACACCAAGACAGGCGTCGGTACGAAAGTGGCGGAAGACAAGGAAGTGAAGGTCTTCGACGGCCAGGAATATATTCTGGAACGCGGGATTTTCGCCGATCTTGCGATCATCAAGGGCTGGAAGGCCGACGAGGCAGGCAACCTCATCTTCCGCAAGACCGCCCGCAATTTCAACCAGCCCATGGCCACCGCAGCGAAAATCTGCGTCGCCGAAGTTGAGGAGGTGGTGCCCACCGGCAGCCTCGATCCCGACAGCATCCACCTGCCCGGCATTTATGTGAAGCGCATGATCGTGGGTGCGCCCTATGACAAGAAGATCGAATTCCGAACCGTTCGCCAGAGGGAGACGGCATAATGGCCTGGACGCGTGATGAAATGGCCGCCCGCGCCGCAAAGGAACTCAAGGACGGCTTCTATGTGAACCTTGGCATCGGCATTCCAACTCTGGTGGCGAACCATATCCCACCCGGCGTCGAAGTGACGCTGCAGTCGGAAAACGGCATGCTCGGCATCGGCCCCTTCCCCTATGAGGATGAAGTCGATCCTGACCTTATCAATGCTGGCAAACAGACGATCAGCGAACTGCCCTCCTCCAGCTATTTCAGCTCGGCGGACAGCTTCGCCATGATCCGCGGCGGCCATATCGACCTCACTGTCCTTGGCGCCATGGAAGTGGCCGAAAATGGCGACATCGCCAACTGGATGATTCCCGGCAAGATGATCAAGGGCATGGGCGGCGCTATGGATCTGGTCGCTGGCGTCAAGAAGATCATTGTCGTCATGGAGCACAACTCCAAGGACGGCAGCGCCAAGTTCATCCCCGCATGCACCCTCCCGCTCACCGGCAAGAATGTCGTGGACATGATTATCACCGACCTCTGCGTTTTCCAGCGGCCCGATCACAACAGCTTGTTCAAACTGGTCGAACTTGCTCCCGGCGTGACGGCGGAGGAAGTCGCGGCAAAGACCACGGCGCATTATTTGAGCTGACTCACGGATGGCCCGCCCTTTCCTGCAAAGGGCCGCTTGAAATCGTCATTCCCCACGGGCGGGAAGCCATCTCCCGACGCCAGATCCAGAGGTTGGATCCGGAAATGGATCCCCGCCTACGCGGGGATGACGGTCTGCTGCAAAGTACCACGCTCGCAGACAGGCATCAGCTTCATACAAGCTGACTCGTTTTCCATGCTGATCACCGCATTTACCTTGCGGAACGGCGGAAATCCGGACAAATATAGGGCCATGAGCAAAAGCCATGGTCGCAGACGGATTGGGAGAGGGAACAAAGGACAGCGGTCCCGACACGGGGGCTCCTTTGGCGTTTTGAAAGCGCTTTCCTTGCTGGCTGCCTCTGCGGGTGGCCTTTTGCTTTATCAGCATTATGCCTCCGAAACGGAGGGTGGACGGACCGCAATAGCGCAGGCCGCCAGCGTACCCCTTCCTGACGTTCAGCCCTGGAAGCCAGTGGTTGATTATGACGCGCTCGATGCCCGGCTGGACCGGCTTATGGCGGAGCGCGACATGACGGGCCTTGCCATCGCGGTGGTCGAAAATGGCAAGCTGGCCTTCATCCGCGGCTATGGCCTCGCCTCGGAGGAAACCGGAGAGGCGGTCAACGAACATACCGTCTTCCGCTGGGCCTCCCTTTCCAAGGGCGTAGCAGGCACGATGGCCGCGAAGCTCGCCGCTGAAGGCAAGCTCAATCTTGACCGGCCGGTCGCTTCCTATGGTACCAGCCTTCGCTTGCCGGGCGGTGCGGAGCGGCTGGCGACCGTGTCCGACGTGCTGTCGCATCAACTTGGCCTGTGGAAGAATGCCTATGATGGCAAGCTGGAGGGAGGCGGCGATCCCGTCGCGATCCGGCACGAACTTGCGGGCCTGACCCTCATCTGCGCGCCGGGCACCTGCCACAGCTATCAAAATATCGCCTATGACACGGCGGGAGAGGTCATCAGCAAGGTGACGGGCCGCAGCTATGCGGAGACAGTTCGGACGCAGCTTTTCCAGCCGCTCGGCATGACAGGAGCCAGCATCGGCCTTGGCGATCTCACTTGCGCCCGCAGTTGGGCGCGACCCTATCGCAACGGCTATCCGGTGAAGCTGACCGACGCCTATTACAAGGTTCCGGCTGCGGCGGGGGTCAATTCCAACATAATCGACATGGCCCGCTGGATGCAGGCGCAAATGGGCGAGGAACCTTCGGTTCTTTCGCCAGAGGTGCTGAAGACGATCCACGACCCACTGGTGGGCACTCTGCGTCCCTATGGCAGCACAGCGCTCGGCCGCGCGCTGCATGATCCGGGCTATGGCCTTGGCTGGCGCAGCTTCACCTATGCGGGGCACCGGCTGGTCGGCCATAGCGGCGCCGTGGCGGGATATCGTTCGACGATGATGTTCGATCCCGAAACGCGCACCGGCATCGCGATGTTGTGGAACAGCGAAAGCAGCAAGCCTTTCAGGGCGCAGCTGGAGCTGTTCGATTTGTATTACGGGCTGCCCTTCCAGAATTGGATGGAACTGTCGCCCCTCCCCGGCCAGCCGGGAACCCCAATGCGCGTGGCGGCGAATGGAAGACAGTGGGCCGCGCCTTGAACTAGGGCATAGGGTAGCTTGTCATCCTGATCGTGCAAATGGGGCGACGGCCCGGTTTTTATCGACCACATCAAAAACCATGTCCGTCAGCCGACGATCACATGCTCGCGTGTAAAGAAAATCGGGGAATGGGCGAGATCGATGAAGTTCCGCTCATCCTCCAGCAGGGCGAGGCCTGCCGCCTGGCCCCGTGCGGTTTGACGCGGCTCGGTGAAGCTTTCCCAATCATCCCACCACAGTTCGGCAACCCCGTCGAAATGAACCGCCTCCGATCCCCGCGGCCCACCCTTCGCCATAGACTCGGGGAGCGAATGTGACTGGACGTAGCGGCGGATATTGAGATCGGAGGCGTAGGAGTGCACCAGCGGGGCATGGCGCTCCAGCCAGTATTTCAAAAACTCCTCGACCGTCAGATCGGCCCTGCGCTTCAAGCAAAAAATCATCTTGATCATGTCATCCCCTCTACGCGTTCGGACGCCAATAAAATCAACATTCAGGATCGCGCTCCCGTGAAGACAACCGAAAGCCCGTCATTCCCGCGAAAGCGGGAACTTAGCTCGCCACAATCTCCGACTTTGAGCCGAGAGAACGGATGGATTCCAGCGTTCGCGGGAATGACCGGATGGAGCAAATGTGACTTAGGCAGCAGCACGGCAAATCAATGCGCCGCGCCCCAGCTTGGACCGGTGCCAATCTCCACGCCGAGCGGCACGCTCAATTTCACCACCGGCTCCGCCGCGCTTTCCATGACGGAGCGGATGACTGCACTCGCCGCCTCCGCCTGCCCCTCCGGCAGTTCGAAGACCAGTTCGTCATGCACTTGCAGCAGCATCTTCACCTCCGGCAATCCGGCTGCCTCCAGCGCCGGGCCCATGCGAGCCATGGCGCGCTTGATGATATCGGCGCTGGTGCCCTGGATGGGCGCGTTGATCGCCGCACGCTCACTACCCGCGCGTTCGGCCTGATTCTTGGCATTGAGCCGGGGGAACCAAGTCTTGCGGCCGAACAGCGTCGTGGTGAAGCCCCTCTCCCGCGCTTCTTCGAGCGTGTGAGTGATATAGTTGGAGATGCCGGGAAAGCGCTGGAAATAGCGATTGATCATGTCCTGCGCTTCGTCCGGCGCAATCTCCAGCCGCGCCGCCAGACCCCAGCGGGATATGCCGTAAAGTATCGAGAAGTTGATCGTCTTCGCCCGCCCGCGCGTATCGCGATTGACCTCGCCGAACAGCTCCTGCGCGGTGGCGGCGTGAATATCCTCGCCCCGCGCAAAGGCATCCTTCAGCGCCGGAACGTCCGCCATATGGGCGGCAAGGCGCAGTTCGATCTGGCTATAGTCCGCCGCCAGCATCACATTGCCCGGCTCCGCGACAAAGGCATGGCGAATCTGCCGTCCAAGCTCGGACCGGATCGGGATGTTCTGAAGATTGGGGTCGGTGGAGCTGAGCCGTCCCGTCTGCGCCCCTGACAGGCTGTAGCTGGTGTGGACGCGTCCGGTCTTCTGATTGACCTGCTGCTGCAAGGCGTCGGTATAGGTGCTCTTCAATTTCGTGATCTGCCGCCATTCGAGCAGCTTTGCGGCAACCGGCACGCCGTCCTTCTGCAACCGCTCAAGCTCGGTGACATCGGTCGAATAGACGCCGGTCTTGCCCTTCCGCCCGCCCTTCAGGCCCATTTTCTCGAACAGCACGTCGCCCAATTGCTTGGGGCTGCCGATGGTGAACTCCGTGCCGCAATCCTCAAAGATCGCACATTCCAGTGCCTCGATAGCGGTCGAGAATTCAGCGGACAGGCGGGAGAGCTGCTCGCGGTCGACCTTGACGCCAGTGCGCTCCATCTTCGCGATGACGGGCACCAGACGGCGGTCGACCATCTCATAGACGCGCGTCGCCCCTTCCTGGGGCAGTCGATGCTTGAAGATCTGCCACAGCCGGAAGGTGACGTCCGCATCCTCGGCGGCATAGGCGGTCGCTTTGTCGAGCGGCACCTCGGCAAAACTGATCTGGCTCTTGCCGGTCCCGCAGAGCGACTTGAAGCTGATGCATTCATGGTTGAGGTGGAGCTTCGCAAGCTCATCCATGCCATGGCCATTCTTGCCCGCATCCAGGTCAAAGCTCATGACGATCGTATCGTCGATGGGCTTTATCTCCAAGCCAAGACCGGCAAGGATGCAGATGTCATATTTGAGGTTCTGGCCGACCTTCAGCACGCTTTCATCGGCGAGCAGCGGCCTTAGCTTCTCCAATACCAGATCTTGGGAAAGCTGCTGCGGGGCGTCGCTGAACATGTCGGCCCCGCGATGGCCGACGGGAATGTAGCAGGCGCGTCCCGGCGCGACCGCAAGGCAGATGCCGCAGAGCTTGCCCGACACGGAATCGAGGCTGTCCGTCTCCGTATCGATGGCGAGCACGCCTTCTTCATGCGCCGCAGCGATCCAGCGGTCGAGTGCCGCTTCAGTCACCACGGTTTCGTAAAGGCTGCGGTCAATGGCGGGGGCGGACTCGAACCGGGGAGGCTGCGGCTCCGCCTTGACGTCGGGCGCCGTGGCGGCCGCGACGGCCGCGGGTGCAGCACTGGTGCCGAGCCGCGCGAGCAGCGAATTAAAGCCATGATGTTCAAGAAATGCCTTTAGCGGCTCGGTAGGGATGCCGTTCAGCACCAGCGAGTCCAGCGACTGCGGCAGCGGCACCTCGCAATGCAATTCCACCAATTGCCGGGAGAGACGCGCCATGTCGGAATGGGCGATCAGATTCTCCTGCATCTTCGATTTCTTCATGAGCGGCGCTGCGGTCAGCACGCTCTCCAGATCACCATATTCCAGGATCAGCTTGGACGCCGTCTTGGGACCGATGCCGGGCACGCCCGGAACATTGTCCACCGAATCGCCCATGAGCGCGAGCACATCGCCCAGCTTTTCCGGCGGCACGCCGAATTTCTCATGCACGATTTCCGGCCCCGACCGGACATTCTTCATCGTGTCCAGCATATCGACGCCGGGTTCGATGAGCTGCATCAGATCCTTGTCGGAAGAGACGATGGTGACGGACCAGCCCTCCTTCAGCGCCGCCTTGGTGTAGCTGGCGATTATGTCGTCCGCTTCAAATCCCTCCTCCTCGATGCAGGGAAGAGAGAAAGCGCGGGTGGCGTCGCGGATCATCGGGAATTGCGGGACCAAGTCCTCCGGCGCGGGCGGACGCTGCGCCTTGTACTGATCGTAAAGGTCATTGCGGAAAGAAGTGCTGCCCTTGTCGAGGATCACCGCCATATGCGTCGGCCCCTCCGCCCTGTGCAGGGCATCGGCCAGCTTCCAGAGCATCGTCGTATAGCCATAGACGGCCCCCACCGGCTCTCCGCGGATGTTGGTGAGCGGCGGCAGGCGGTGATAGGCGCGGAAGATATAACCGCTGCCATCGACAAGATAGAGATGATTCTGAGCCATGGCGCGGGGATAGCGCAGGGTGCGGGTCAGGGGAACAGGGGATGAACTTTGGGGTCGAAAGCCTTAGATAGTTCGTCCTTCCCGCGAAGGCGGGAAGCCACTTCAACACCCAAGGGTTGGCTCAAAAGATGGGTCCCGCTTTCGCAGGGATATCGAAGGAGCAACTCACCTTCTATCGTGATTGGCCGCGACCGCGCGGGACACCGCCTGCATCAACTCCCAGCGCCTGGGGATGGGCTGGGTCGTGCTGCCGATCATCACTGCGACGGCATAGCTGGTGCCGTCGGGCGCGGTCATGATGCCGACGTCATTATAGCCGGTTGAGCGCGGCGCAAGTTCTTGGCCAGTGCCGGTCTTGTGGGCATAGGTCCAACCCGGCGGCACGCCGCCCTTGATCCGCTGCGGACCGGTTTTTGCCTCATGCATGACCGCGAGCAGCAACCGCGTGGAGGACGGCGAAAGCAGATCGCCCCGCTTCAGCTTCGCTAGCGCCCCCACAATGGCGACCGGCGCGGCGCCATCGGGCGGATCGGCAAGGTAGCGGTCCAGCGCCTTTTCGCGCACCGAGCGGGGCAGGTTTGCTCGCGCCGCATAGAAATTCCGGCCGACCGAATAACTCTGATTCCAGTCGAGGCCCGCTGCGGCGCTCTGCAGCAGTCGTTCGCCGGGGCCAAAGCGGATATTGCCGATGAAATTCTTGCCGAAAAAGGCCCGTACGGCGTCGGGACCACCCACGGTGCGCAGCAACTTGTCATTTGCGGTATTGTCGCTTTGCTGCATCGCCCGGTTAAGGAGGTCGGACAGCGTCGTCTGATAGCCATCAGCATCCACCATGGCCGCCAGGGGCTGGTGGAACAGCGTCAAATCCTGCCTCTGAATGACCGTCGGATCGCTTAGCCTCAGCTTGCCGCGGTCGACCGTGTCGAACAGCGTCATCGCCACCCACAGCTTGGAAACGCTCTGCTGCGGATAAAGCTTGCGGCCATTATATTCGACCACCCAATCGGCATCCACCCGCTGGACGGCGATGCCGACGTCGCCGTTGAAGTTCCGCCCAAGGTCATGGATGATCCGCACGAGCGCGGGAGAGGGCTGGCTGCGCGGATCATATTGGGGAATGCGCTGAGGCGGCGTCACCGGGCGGCTGGCAACAGGCGTCGAGGGTGCAGCGGCCGGAATGATACCACTGGAGCAGGAGGCCAGCATCGCGGACGCAGCCAGCAAAATCCCGCCCCTTGCGCCCCATAGCCAAACCGGCTTCCAGCCCCGCCTTTCACCCACTTCGAACAATCCTTCGCCTACATCCCGCACGCGACCAATTCCTAAGCTCCCCGAGTCGGGATTATGCCATATTTGCGATGAATGATTCCACAAAGGCGGTGGACGGAAGGTGAACGCCGGAAGATCAGACAAGAAGAAAGCCGCCAGTCAGCAGCGGTTAAAGCGTCCAAGGCATAATGAACAGAAATGACCGATTCAGCATCCCATATGATCCGGGCAAATAGGCGCGAATTCATGACGGCGGCTCTGACCCTGGGTGCCGCTGCATTACTGCCCGGCACTGGCTGGGCCGCTCCGGCTTTCTCGTCCCGCCGGATCAGCGTCAAAACCCAGGGATCGGGACCCGACGTCATACTGATCCCTGGCCTGGGTTCCGCTTCGTCGATATGGCAGGCTTGCGTGGCAGCCGTCCCTGGCTACCGCTATCACCTCGTTCAGGTGAAGGGATTTGCGGGAACGCAGCCAGAAGCCAATCGCGGCGGAGCGGTGGTGGAACCCGTCGCGGCGGAAATCGCGCGCTACATCTCAGCCACTGGCCTTCAAGCTCCCGCCCTCATAGGGCATAGCATGGGGGGCATGCTGGCGATGCTGCTTGCTCTCCGCTTTCCCCGGCAGACGGGATCGGTGATGGTGGTGGACATGCTCCCTGCCGGCGCTGGCATGGTGGGCGGCACTGCGGAAGGCATGGGCACCTTTGCAACCCGGATGGGCAGCTATTTCACCGGCACCCAAGGCGGCCGGGAAATGTTCAGGCAACTCATGGGCATGTTCAGTCCCGATGCGGCGGACAATGACCCGGACACCATGGCCGCCGCGCTTCAGGATCTTGCCAAGCTGGATATCACGGCAGAGCTGCCAAAGATCCGCCCGCCGCTCACCGTGCTTTATGCAACCCCGGCCAATGCGGAGCAGCGCGCCGCCGTAACGAGGCGCTATCAGTCCGCCTATGCAGGGGCCAGGACCGCCCGGCTCAAGCCCATAGGACCGAGCGGACACATGATCATGTTCGATCAGCCCAAGCGCTTTGCGGACGAAGTAAGGCTGTTCCTGAAGGGATAGAGCATCGTGCGCAAACGTGGGAACCGGTTTTGCGCGAAAAACGATGCGACAACAAAGAATTAGAGCGCGCGCCCGCGTCAGATTAAACGCAGCGCGCTCTAGCCGACCGCCCCCGTTGAATGGGGATAATCTTCCTCCGCTCGGGCTGAGCTTGTCGAAGCCCAGCCCCTTTCTTCAAGAGAGAAATCGCCCAAGGCAAATGGGTCCCCGCCTCCCGGCATATGCTGATTTGGTTACTTCTTCCCAAGTCTTACCGGAATGAAGGCAGGCTGTGCCCGTCCGCGCTGGACCTGGAGCAGGACAGCGCTGCGCCCTGCCTGCTGCGCTTCCCGCACTGCCGCGGCGAGTGCGGCCTCGCTCGCCACAGGGCTGTTATTCGCGGTCAACAATATGTCGCCCCGGCGCAGTCCCTTGCTGGCCGCGTCCGAAGCAGGATCAACAGCGGTGATGACGACGCCCTTCAGCGCTCCATCCACGCCCAACTGCCGGGCAATGGCCGGGGTCACCGGCGTCACTGCAACGCCCAGGGCCTGCTGCGTGGCCTGTTGGCTGCTCTGCTGATCCTGGTCCGAGAAATCCTCCTTCGGCTCTGCGCCAAAGCCCGCCAGTTCCTCTTCGGCCGGACGTTCACCCACAACAGCGGTGACCGTCATGCGCCGCCCGTCACGGATCAACTCGACCGGGACCCTTGTTCCCGGCGCCAGATTGGCGACGATGAAGGAGAGAGTATTGTCCGGCGTCACGTCCTCGCCATTGACCTTGACCACAACGTCGCCGGCCTTGATGCCGGCCTTCGCGGCTGCTTCACCGGGAACGACCTGGCCGATGAACTCGCCGCGATTCTTCGGAAGGCCCAGGGACTCCGCCAGATCCTCCGACATCGGCCCGATGCCGACGCCGAGGTAACCGCGACGAACCGCCCCCCCCTTCTTCAGCGTCTCGATGATCGGGAGGGCCGTTTCCGAGGGAATGGCGAAACCGATACCGACATTGCCGCCAGTCGGCGAAAGGATCTGCGAGTTGATGCCGATCACATTGCCGTTGAGGTCGAACATCGGACCGCCGGAATTGCCCTGATTGATCGAGGCGTCGGTCTGAATGAATCGGTCATAGGCGCCGCCCTGGCCAGTGTTGCGGTGCAACGCCGACACAATGCCTGCGGTCACCGTGCTGCCAAGCCCGAAGGGGTTGCCGATGGCAATTACCCAGTCACCAACGCGCGTGCGGGTGCTGTCGCCGAATTTCACGAAGGGAAGGCCCCGCGCATTGATCTTCAGCACGGCAAGATCCGACGCCACGTCGCGGCCGATCAGCTTTGCTTCATATTCCTTGCGGTCCGGCAGGATCACCGTGATCGAATCGACCACAGCACTGGCGTTTCCGCCAGAAACCACATGAGCATTGGTAACCACATAGCCGTCCGGCGAGATAATGAAGCCGGAACCCAGCGACTGAGCTTCGCGCGTCTGCGGCTGTCCGCCTTGCGGGCCGAAGAGATTGCCGAAGGGGGTTCCCGCAAAGGGATTCTGAACCTGCACGCGCTGGCGTGTGGAGATATTGACGACCGCCGGCTGCAGACGCTCAACCATGGCCGAAAAGCTCATGGGCGCGCCGCGCGGCGCGGCTGCCTGCATCGCGGGACCTTCATTCTGAGCGGTCTGTGCGCCGAGCGGATCGTGCGACGTCACGGCAATTGCCGTACCGCCTAGAAGAAGAGCTGCAGTAATGGCGTAAGCATAACGCACGGTAAGATTTCCTCTCAATTTGGTGGCGACCAGCACGCCCCGCCTATGCTGCTGATCGCATTAACCTACATTGAATAAGCCCTGTTACGATAGTTTAACGACCGCGGAATTCCTTCAGATAGGCATTGTCCGGCGACAGGATGACCGACGAGTCCCCCTTCGCGTTGGGGGAGAAGGTCATGCGGTAGCTCTGCATTGCCCGATAGAAGTCATAGAAGGAAGGATCCTTTCCGAAACTGTCGGCATAAATGCGCGCGGCGGCGGCATCAGCCTCTGCCCGGATGATCTGTGCCTGTTTCGCGCCCTGCGCCCTGATGGTGAGCGCTTCCTGCTCCCGCGCGGTCCGCATCCGCTGGAAAGCGCTTTGCAGCGGCGTGCCGTCAGGCAGGTCAGCCCGCTTGATCCGCACATCGACGATTTCGGCGCCATATTGGCGGGCAACGCGGTTGAGGCCGCGCTTGATATTGCCCATCACCTGCCCCCGCTCAGGGCTGAGCAGCGCCGCAAATGGCCGCTTGCCAAGTTCATTGCGCAAGGCCGAACCCAGGATCGGCCGAAGTTCGTCGGACACCCGGCTTTCGCTGCCTGCCGTGATGTACATACGCAGCGGATTGACAATGCGGTAGCGCGCAAAGGCATCGACCTGCAGCCGCAACTGGTCCGTGGAGAGCACTTGCTGGCGCTCCATTTC
The DNA here is from genome assembly GCF_035276005.1 of Rhizorhapis sp. Lineage (NCBI taxonomy): Bacteria > Pseudomonadati > Pseudomonadota > Alphaproteobacteria > Sphingomonadales > Sphingomonadaceae > Rhizorhapis > Rhizorhapis sp. Next base: position 20,729 of record NZ_DATEMB010000032.1, on the reverse strand, counting down.
GACACTCAATACGCGCTTGTCGATCCAGACGAGCTGCTCGGCAAAGGGTATCCGCGCATAAAGGCCAGCGCCAGTATGTCCGAAATCCTCATTCGGCTTGTAGCGGTTGACGATCCGGACCGGTTCGCCAAAGCGGACCACCACTGCTTGCTTGGTTTCCGGTACGATCGACAGCGTGCTGCCAATGAGAATGAGGAGGCCGATGGCAATGATCGCCAGGGCAATCGGGTTACGAACGACATTACCCATCACTGGCCATTCTCCATGCCCGAAGTGCCAGACTGCTGCGCCCGCTTCCGAATCTCCGGCAGCGGCAGATAGGGTGTGACATTCCCTGCCTCAACCACGGTCTTGTCGACATTCGCCAGCACTTCCTCCATGGTTTCATAATACATGCGCCGCCGGGTCACTTCGGGCGCCAGCTTATATTCCTCATAGACCTTGTCGAAGGCCGCCGCTTCGCCCTGAGCCTTGGCGGTAAGTTGCTGGGCATAGGCGCGCGCCTCGTTCATGTAGGTCTGCGCTGTCTGCTGCGCGGCCGAGACTTCCTTGAAGGCGTCGTTCACCGCTTCGGGCGGATCAGCCTGTTTGATGGCGACACCCTGCACCAATATGCCCGAACGATAGCCATCGAGCATCTCCTGCATCCGCTGCTGCACCCTCTGCTCGATCTCGGTGCGTCCAGCGCCGATCGTTTCATTAAGGGAGACAGTCGCAACCACTGACCGCATGGCGGATTCAGCTACTTCGCGGATGGTGTTGTCCGGATCGGCAAGCTGGAACTTGTAAAGCGCCGCGTCGCGAATATTCCAGCGGACCGAATAAGCCAGGTCGACAATATTCTGGTCGCCGGTCAGCACCAGCTTCTCGCCCGCGCCGCTCGGAATGTTGATGGTGCGGATTTCCTCCACATCGACGGTGGATACCGAATCGATTGGCGCCGGCAGGCTGAGATTGATGCCGGGCCGCATGGTTCCGGCATAGCTGCCCAGCCGCAGCAGCACGCCCCGCTCCTGCGGCCCAATGCGGTGCACGCAGGTAAGAGCGATCCAGATGATCACGAACAGGACCAGCAGGATCGGCCAAAGCTGCCTGGCGTCGGGACGCTGCGGCAAACCGCCGCCGAAACCTTCCCGCCCGCGCCGGAGCAGTTCGTCAAGGGCCGACGGCCCCCGTCCGCGAGGACGTCCGCCCGGAGGAGGCTGGCTCCATGGGTTGCGTGGCCCCTTGCCGCTGCCCGACCCGTCGCCGCTGTCGCTGGACCCGTCGCTTCCGCGCCCGCCCCAAGGCCCACCTTCACTCATTGCAGCGCCGATTTGCGCCATCCACCCGGAAATTTTCCTCATTTCCCCTGTATAGGAACACCCGCCATGGAAAAACAGTGCCTTTGCCACGATATTCGACTATGCGGCCGCCATGACCGAGTTGAGCGAGATCGAAAAACTGCTGGAGACAGCGGCCAAGGGCCGTGCCAGCGCTCCGCGCCTTAAAGATGGCGTGCTGAGCGTGGTCCTTGACGTAACCGGCCTTAGTCCCATGCAGCGGGAGGTGCTGGAGGCCGGTATCCGTGGCCAGATGAAGTCGCTTCAGGATATTCGCGACGTGCGCATCGCAATGACGGCTGAAAAAAAGGCCGTTCGCCTCATCGCCGTCGGCAGCGGAAAGGGCGGCGTTGGAAAGTCGACCGTGGCCGCCAATCTCGCCATCGCCCTCAAGCGGCTTGGCCAGAAAGTGGGTCTGGTCGATGCCGACATCTATGGGCCCTCCCAGCCGCGTCTCTTGAGCAGCGAAGGCGTAAAGCCCACGGCCGAGGACAACAAGCTGGTGCCCGTGCCCAATGCCTACGGCGTGCCGATGCTGTCCATGGGCCAGTTGGTCAAGCCCGGTCAGGCGATCGCCTGGCGTGGACCGATGGCCGGAAATGCGCTTGGCCAGTTGATCGACGCCCAATGGGGCGACATCGATCTGTTGATCGTCGACCTGCCCCCCGGGACCGGCGATGTCCAGCTTTCCATGATGCAGAAGCATAAGCCTGCGGGAGTCATCATCGTATCGACGCCGCAGGATCTGGCGCTGATCGACGCCACCCGGGCCGTGCATCTGTTCGAGCAGGCCGACATTCCGATGATCGGACTTATCGAGAATATGGCGGGCTATGCCTGCCCCCATTGCGGCGAAGTGTCCGATCCCTTCGGCACGGGCGGCGCGGAGGCAGCGGCCAAATCCATGGGCATGGCCTTCCTTGGCCGTATCCCGCTGGATATCGCTATCCGCCAAGCGTCCGACGCCGGGCAGCCCCCGGCCGCTTCGGACGGAGCCGAGGGAGTCCCATTCATGGCCATTGCGGAGAAACTCGCCCGCTGGGTGGAGAATAGCCGGCCAAGATAAGGGTGAATCAATTGCATCTCCGCCGGCCCTCCCCACATCTGGCCGGAAGGAGAAGCCCCATGCCCCTCACCCGTGACGAAGATATTGCGGAGTTGCTGCGCGAAACCCGCACCATTGCCATGATCGGCGCGTCGGATGATCCCATGCGCCCCAGCTATGGCGTCATGGCCTTCCTTCAGAAGCAGGGCTATCGCGTCCTGCCGGTCAATCCCACGATCGCTGGCGAACATGTGCATGGCGAATTCGTCTGGGCCAGCCTGGATCAGATTGGCGTCCCGATTGACATGGTCGATATCTTCCGCCGCAGCGACGCCGCTGGTGAGGCGGTGGACGCCGCCATCAAGGCAGGCGCAAAATCTGTCTGGATGCAGATCGGCGTCGTCAATGAGGAGGCCGCGAGGCACGCCGAAGCAGCGGGATTGAAGGTCGTGATGAACCATTGTCCGAAAATTGAAATTTCACGGCTCGGCATAGCGCGGGTGGAAGGATGAGCCCCGTCCCTCGCTGGAACTGAGTGGTAAAAGCCCAGAACCACTCAAAAATCCCTCCCGCCGGGCACTTCGCCCCTTCCGCCCTGTCTCTTCCCCCTCTATCACACCGGCATGACGCGCGTCAGGGCCAGTGAAGAGCAACCGGCGGGGCTTAGCCGCCGCCAGATATTGATTGGCGGTGGCGCCAGCGCCGGCCTTCTGGTCGCCTGGGCGCTTTGGCCCCGCAGCTATGCGCCTAATCTGAACGCCGCCGAAGGCGAGCAGGTGATGAACGGCTTCCTGAAGATCGGGCGCGACGGTCAGGTGGTGGTCGTGGTTCCTCAGGCCGAACTTGGTCAGGGCGTCTATACCCTGCTGCCCCAGATATTGGTGGATGAACTGGGGGCCGACTGGCGCACGGTCGCGGTGCAGCCAGCGCCGATCAATCCGATCTACGCCAATACGCTGCTCGCCGGGCAATGGCTGGGCGAGGAGATGCCGACGCTCATCGGCAAGGCAGGCGATTGGGCGGTGCGCCAATATGCGATCCGCAACAATATGATGCTGACCGGTGGTTCGACATCGGTCCGGATGTTCGCGGGCAGCTATCGCGAGGCCGGCGCAGCGGCACGCATTCTCCTCTGCAAGGCCGCAGCGGCCCGCTGGGACGTGGACTGGGAGGCTTGCGAGACGAAAGACGGCTTTGTCATATTGGGAGATCAGAGGCTTCGCTTTGGCGAACTGGCAGCGGAGGCGGCGGAGTATGACGTCCCCCAAGACCTGCCGCTTCGGCCGAAGTCCGAAGACGATCTGGTCGGCCGTGATCTCCCCCGCCTCGACGTTCCTTCAAAGATTGACGGTTCTGCCAATTACGCCGCAGACATCCGCCTGCCCGACATGGTCTATGCCTCCATTCGTCAGGGACCGATCGGCAATGTCCGCCTGAAATCCGTCAACGAGGCGGAGGCAAAAAAGGTCGCAGGCTTCCTGAAGATCATCCGGCATGAACGCTGGGTGGCGGTGACGGGCACCAACTGGTGGGCGGCCAACAAGGCGCTGGATCTGCTTGATCCCCTGTTCACGGTCGAAGGCAGGCTGATCGACAACAGCTTCATCAGCCAGTCGCTGGAGGCAGCCCTTGATGGCGCCCAAGGCGAACGCTTCGTGCACGAAGGGGACCTGGAAAGCATCTTCGCCGGAGCCCAGATCGCCGCGAGCGAATATCAGGTCGCCCCTGCGCTCCATCTGGCCATGGAACCCATGGCCGCGACGGCGCGGGTGCATGAAGGCGAGGCGGAACTTTGGCTGCCGTCGCAGGCACCGGCCTTTGCCCGTGCCGCGGTCGCTCGCGCGCTTGGTCTGGCTGAAAGTTCGGTCGTCATCTATCCCATGCTCGCAGGCGGTTCGTTCGGCCGCAAGATGGAGGCGGACGCAGCCGTTCAGGCGGCAATCATCGCACAGGAGATGAACCGTCCCGTGCAACTGCTCTGGTCCAGGGCCGAGGATATCATTCACGACCGTCCCCGCCCTCCGGCCCATGCGCGGCTGGAGGCCAAGCTCGGGCGCGGCGGATTCATTGAGGGTTGGTCGGCAAAGATCGCGGTCCCTTCGGCTCTGTCTGAACTCTGGAAGCGGGTGGCGGATGGCGTTCTGCCGCATGAGGCGCGGGAAAGCACTGGGGCGACGGCCGAACGCGCCGCCATATCGGGGCTGGTTCCGCCTTATCATATGGGTGCTCTCGCCATCGACCATTATCCGGTTGATGTGGGTCTCCCCTCCGGGCTCTGGCGCGGCAATGCGGACCATTATGCGGCTTTCTTCAACGAATGCTTCGTCGATGAGCTGGCGAAGATCGCGGGCATAGAGCCCATGTCCTTCCGCATGCAGATGCTGGGGGGCCATCCCCGCCTTGCCCATTGCCTTTCAACTGCGGCGGCGCTTGGCGGTTGGCAGGGGGGGATTGCGGGCAGCGGACAAGGCATTGCCTGCCACAGCATGGGCGGAAGCCACATCGCAGTCGTGGTGGAAGCCAACTTGAAGGGCAACAAGCTCAGCGTCGGCAGGATGGTGGCAGCCGTGGACTGCGGCACGCTGGTGAACCCCGACATTGCCCGCCAGCAGATCGAGGGCGGCCTCATCTTCGGCCTCGCCTCCGCCATGGGCGCCACCACGCCCTACCGGCGGGGAATGCCGCGGAAGATGAGGCTTGGCGATCTGAAGCTGCCGCTACTCGCCGACGTCGGCGACATCACGGTCGAGTTCATTCGCAGCAGGGAAGAAGCCGGGGGCGTTGGCGAGATCGGCGTGCCCGCGGTGGCACCGGCCATGGCCAACGCCTTGTTCACCATCACCGGCGAACGCTTTCGCACATTGCCGCTTCTGGGGGAAAGATAATTGCCATTACCCGATAAACACCCGTCGCTCCCCTCCCCCCGTACCGGACTGTTGCTCATCAATCTCGGCACGCCTGACGCCCCGGAACCAAAGGCGGTGAAACGCTATCTGAAGCAGTTCCTGTCGGACCCACGTGTGGTGGAGATCCCGCCCCTTCTCTGGCAACCGATCCTGCGCGGCATCATCCTTAACGTGCGGCCGAAAAAGTCAGCCCATGCCTATCGCCAGATCTGGACGGCGGAGGGATCGCCGCTAGCGGTGATCACCCGGACGCAGGCCGAGAGGCTGCAGCGGCACATGGGCGATGATATCCTTATCGATTGGGCGATGCGCTATGGCAATCCGTCGATCGAAAGCAGGCTTCGCGCCATGGCTGAAGCGGGATGCGACCGGATCCTGATCGCGCCGCTCTATCCCCAATATTGCGGCGCCACCACGGCAAGCGTGCAGGATGAGGTCTATCGCGTGCTGAGCCATATGCGCTGGCAACCCGCGATCCGCACGCTTCCACCCTATCATGACGACGCCGACTATATCGCGGCGTTGAAGTCGCTCATCGAAAGGCAATTGGCGGCCCTGGATTTCACCCCAGACCTGCTCCTCGCCAGCTTCCATGGCATGCCGCAGCGGACACTGGAACTGGGTGACCCCTATCATTGCCATTGCCGCAAGACCGCCCGCTTGCTGGGGGAAGCATTGGGCAGGGAAGTTGCCGTCAGCTTCCAGTCCCGCTTCGGCAGGGCCAAATGGCTGGAGCCAGCAACCGATGCGGCATTGACCGAAATGGCGAAATCGGGGGTACGTCATATCGCCGTAACAACACCCGGCTTTAGCGCTGATTGCATCGAGACGCTGGAAGAAATTGCCCTTAGGGCACGGGAGATTTTTTTGAGCCAAGGTGGCCAAAAATTCGCTTTCCTCCCCTGTCTAAACGCAGAGGACGAAGCTATCGTCATGTATGGCAAGATTCTGGGTCGCGAACTGTCCGGTTGGCGGCCGCTCCGATAAAGCGGCCGAAGTTTTAAGGCGAAGGAGAACCCACCATGACCCGAGTAGCAGTAGTAACCGGCGGCACCCGCGGTATCGGCGAAGCGATCAGCCTGGCGCTCAGGGACATGGGTGTGACGGTGGCGGCGAACTATGCGGGAAATGTGGAGAAAGCGACGGCCTTTACCGAACGAACCGGCATCAGGAGTTACAGATGGGATGTGGGGGATTTCGGCGCCTGCCGGGATGGATGCGCGCAGATTGCCGATGAACTTGGCCCGATTGACATCCTGATCAACAATGCAGGCGTCACCCGTGACGGCATTCTTCTCAAGATGAGCTTTGAAGACTGGAATGAAGTGATCCGCATAAACCTCGGGGGCTGCTTCAACATGGCGAAGGCCTGCTTCCCCGGCATGCGGGAACGCGGCTGGGGCCGGATCGTGAATATCGGCTCAGTCAATGGCCAGGCGGGTCAATATGGGCAGGTCAACTATGCCGCCGCCAAATCCGGCATCCATGGCTTCACAAAGGCTCTGGCACAGGAGGGCGCGAAAAACGGCGTCACCGTAAACGCCATCGCGCCAGGTTATATCGACACTGAAATGGTGGCAGCCGTGCCGGAACCCGTGCTTGAAAAGATCGTCGCCAAAATTCCCGTGGGCCGCCTTGGCCATGCGGAAGAAATCGCTCGGGGCGTAGCGTTCCTCTGCGCCGAAGATGCTGCATTCATCACTGGTTCGACGCTGTCGATCAACGGCGGACAGCATATGTATTAAGGGTCCGGCGACCCGCTCGGGCCCGCTTGCTGATCCAGTCGAGGTCTCACTTTCTGCAAAGACAAGTGCGGCTTTTCGGCAAGATCAGACCAAGCGGGTTTGAGCTGGCACCGGAAAGATCGCGCTCTGACGGCGACGACGAGCCGGATCACCTCTAAGCGGCTTCCCATAGCGCTTCGGCCCGCCTACATAGGCTCGCGGATTTCAATGCCGGACGGGAGCGGCCATGCAGCATAGCGATGTCATCATTTTGGGCGGCGGCTTGGCCGGGATGACATTGGCACTGGCGCTTGACGCCCATGGCATCGGCTGCGCGGTGGTCGATCCCGCTGATCCCGAGAAAACCACTGCACCCGATTTCGACGGCCGCGTTTCCGCCATTTCAAGTTCCAGTTACCGTTTGCTTCAGGCGGTCGGCCTTGAGCCCCATCTGGCGGGGAAAGGCTGTCCCATTCGCAAGATCTGGGTCAGCGACGGCCTTTCGCCCGGAACGCTGGAATTCGAAACATCGGAAAATGACGATCCGCTAGGCATCATGTTCGAAAATCGCGAACTGCGCCTTGCCCTGCGAGCCGCTTCAGGGGCCGCGAAGCATTTGACACTTCACATCCCGTCAAAAGCAGCAAGGGTGGAGCGGGACCTGAGCGGGGTGGAAGTAACGCTGGATAACGGTGCGGTTCTTTCCGCGCCTCTGCTTGTCGCTGCCGAAGGGCGGCATTCCCCCACGCGTGAGGCCGCCCATATCAAAGCGGCCCGCTGGGATTATGATGAAGTGGCGATCATCACCGCCATTCACCATCAGGAACCGCACGAGAATACGGCCTTCGAAATCTTTCAGGCGGACGGTCCCCTCGCCCTCCTGCCTATGCTGCCCGGAACCCGGTCCGCTATTGTCTGGACAGTGCCTAAGAAACACGCCGCCGCGATGCTGGCGCTCAACGAACGCGCCTTCCTCGCAGAGATGCACAAGCGCATGGGCGGCTTCCTTGGCAAAATCAGCCTTGCGGCGCCCCGCTCCAGCTTTCCGCTCGGCTTCCACCATAGCGCCCGCATCGTTGATACGCGGCTGGCGCTGGTCGGAGACGCCGGGCATGGCATTCATCCGGTGGCCGGACAAGGATTGAACCTTGGCTTCCGCGACGTGGCCGCCCTGACCGAAGTTCTGGTGGAGGGCATGCGCCTTGGCCTTGATCCGGGCGACGCGCAATTGCTGAAGCGCTATGACCGCTGGCGCAGCCTTGACAATCTGATGGTGTCGGGGGTCAGCGACAGCGTTATTCGCCTGTTCGGCCTGCCGGGCGGGGCCGCGTCGGCGGTACGGCGGCTGGGCATGGGCATTATCGGCGGGCTTCCCCCGCTCAAAAACCGCTTCATGAGCGAGGCGCGCGGTGAATCGGGCGATGTGCCGAAACTGCTGCAGGGATTAACGATCTGAAATCCTGTCAGGCCGGTTGGCCAGGCTGAGCCGGCCCGCCCTCGTCCAGGCGCCGTGCCTCTTCGACAAGCATCACGGGCACACCGTCGCGAATCGGAAAGGCAAGTCCTGCCTGTTCGGAAATCAGTTCCTGCGCCTCCTCATCATAGCGCAGGGGGCCGCGCGTGACAGGACAAACCAATATCTTCAGCAATTCAGGGTCGGGCTTGCTCATTGCAAGGTCGCCCGATCATCGCCGTCATGGCGTCCGAAGAACTGCAGGAGCTGAATGATAAGCTCGGACCGCGCATTAAGGCTGTCAGCCTCCAGCAGCGCCTGCTTCGCCGCCGCATCAAAGGGCGCGATCTGCGCAATCCCGTTGATCAGCGCCTCGTCATCGAGCCGTGAAACGGCATTCCAGTCGACGGCATAGCCCTGAAGCTCCGCAAACCGCTTGGCCTCCTGCTCCAGGGCCGCGCGCTCTACGCCCGCCAGCGCATCGTCCGATGCGCCTTCATCCTCCAGTTCCGCTTCGATCTGGCGGAAGGGCGTCGTCACGTTCAGTTCCTTCAACACCCGGAACCGGGCAATTCCTTCCAGAACGATATTGAATCGGCCGTCCTCCAGCGCTTCGACATCCGCGATCCGGCCGAGGCAGCCAATGTCGAAAAGTGGCGGCGAAAGACCAAGGCCGCGCGGCTGAATCATTCCGATCCGGCGGTCGCGGGCCATCGCATCGCTGACCAGGGCGCGATAGCGCGGCTCGAATATGTGCAATGGCAAATGCATCCGGGGAAACAGCAGCGCGCCCGCCAAGGGGAAAATGGATATGCGCTGGACGGTCATGCGACGGGTTTCACTCAGCCAAAGAGAATGGCCGATAGGCGCCGCCGCTGGGCCGAAACCCAGGGATCTTCAAGGCCGACAACCTCAAACAGCTTCAGCAATTGAGAGCGCGCCGCGCCATCATTCCAGTCGCGCTCCCGCCGTATGATCTCCAGCAGCGCATCGGCCGCGCCGTCATTGTCGCCCTGTGCCATCAGGCCGCCCGCCAGTTCGAACCGTGCCGCATGGTCATCCGGATTGGCGGACAAGCGCTGCTGAAGTTCTGCGAGATTGTCGACGGGCTGGGCGGCCTTCGCCAAGTCGAGCGCCGAGCGAACACGAGCAATGGCGGCGTTCTTTTTCAGATCCTCGGGCAGTTCCCCATAGATCACCTCCGCCTCACCCGCCTCTCCCATGGCGATGAGCGCCCGCAATTGCCCTGCCTGCGCGTCGGCATTACCGGGCGCCATGTCTATGATCTGGGTAAAGATGCTGAGCGCCCGCTGTGCATCGCCGCTCGCCAGCACCTCTTCTCCCATGGCAAGCAACGGCGCGATCTGCTCGGTAAGGCTCTTTTCCGGGGTCTGAATAGGAAGCTGGGACAATAGCTGGTCCAGCATCTTGCGATACTGTGCCTCTGTGCGCGCCTGGGTCAGGTCAGCCACCGGCTGCCCCTGGAACAGCGCATAGACGGTCGGGATGGATTGCACGCGGAACTGGCTGGCGATGAAGCGGTTCTCATCCACATTGATCTTGACCAGCTTCACGCCCTTGGGCGCATATTCAGCCGCGATCTTTTCAATGACAGGCGTCAGCTGTTTGCAGGGGCCGCACCATTCCGCCCAGAAATCGACAATGACAAGCTGGGTCATGGAGGGCTCCACAACGTCCCGCCGGAAAGCCTCCACCGCCGTCTTCTCAGCCTCGCTCAATCCCAGCGTCGCCAATGATCGTCTCCTGCTATCCCCAGTGTGAATAGCACATAATGTGGGGCTATGCGCCGGTTACGCAACCGTCAGGAGAAATTGTTTGGGGAATGAACAAAAGGGACTTGCCCAGTCCCCAAACCGATGCTAGTTGCCGCGCCTCACCTGCCAGTGGACACACCCCACTGGCCGCCGAGCGGGCGTAGCTCAGGGGTAGAGCACAACCTTGCCAAGGTTGGGGTCGAGGGTTCGAATCCCTTCGCCCGCTCCAGTTTTCCTAAATATATCAATGTATTCTGACGCCGCGGCATCAGCGTCCACGGTGCGCTTCGGCTAGTGGCGTCCACCGGGCGTCCACCAAACAGGGTATTTCTGGCGCACAAATAGTATTTTTCGGCGGGAGGAAGTCTCCTCCCTGGTCGAAGCCGCAATGCGTCTTCTCCTTACCCACCTCTGCGGGGACACCCCGCAACACCCCGAGAATCGGAGCGGGGCTGATGACGCGCTCTGTCCCGCAGCCCTCGCGGCCTGCTCCTGAGGGAGCGATGCCTAATGAAGAAGGCCCCGCGCGCACTCTGCCTCCGGCGGCTAGGTGTGCATGTGCAGGCTCGGAAAGCCGACAGGCCCGCCTTTCTGCCTGCACGGGCAAGGTAGCGACCACCGCCTCCCGTCAGGGTGCGGTTTCTTGCCTTGGCAATCTCTCGGGCCGCTCGCGCGACGTTAGCATGAGCAGGTGAGAGTGAGAGGTTGGCGGGCTTCGCCGTGACGGGATGAAGGTCGAGAGAGAGGCTCCCGGCCGCCCGTCATGGAGATTTTCCCATGAACATGCAGGTTCTCGATGCGCGCCGTGACTTCAGCGGCGGCTACAAGGTCGATGTGTCCCGCGGCTCCCATAATGGCCGCGTGTCATCGGAATGGTTCTCGCGGCCCGATGATGAGCGTTTCTTGTCACTCAATGATCTCGCTCGCTCTTTGCGTGGCCGGTCGGAGCGCAGCCGCACCCGCGTCGTCGAAAGCGCGCTGATCCACGTCGAGGCAAACCGCAACGATCCCGAGCGCCTCGCGCTAATTCTGCCGGGCGCGGATGCGCCGGTCACGCCGACCCACTGGAGCTTCGGCCAGCTCGCAAGCCAGGTCGGCGCGCCCGCCGCCTACCTCCGCCAGCTGCCTGCGCCGCTGGCGGCGATCAACCTGCAATACGGCCTGACCTCGAACCGGACTGAGCAGATCAAGACGCTCGAAACCGACAACGGCAGGCTCGAACTGCGCGCCGTCACTGGCCCTGATTATGGCCGCATCTACGACCATGAACTTGTCGAGGCCGTGCAGAAGATCGCTGGCAACGGCACCGGCGACACCCGCTGGAAGGTGCCCGGCGTGCTCGACTGGTCAACCGGCACCTACAATCCCCTCGTCGATATCACCCGCGACACGACCACGCTCTATGCCTCGGACCGGGATGTCTTCCTGTTCCTGGTCGATGATCTCAACCCGATCGAAGCAGGGCGCCTGCCCGACGGATCGCCTGATCTTTTCTTCCGCGGGTTCTACTGCTGGAACTCGGAAGTCGGGGCCAAGACTCTGGGCATGGCGAACTTCTACCTGCGCGCCGTCTGCCAGAACCGGAACCTCTGGGGCGTCGAAGACTTCGAGGAAATCTCCATCCGGCACAGCAAATATGCCGCGAACCGCTTCGCCCACGAAGCCGCACCGGCGCTGGAGGGCTTCGCCAATTCTTCGCCGCTGCCCTTCGTCAACGGCATTAAAGCCGCGCGCGAGCAGATCGTTGCACGCACCGACGAGGATCGCAGCGATTTCCTGCGGGCGCGAGGGTTCTCAAAGGCCGAGACTGGCAAGATCATCCAAACCGTGCTGGCCGAGGAAGGCCGTCCGCCGGAGTCGATCTTCGACTTCGTGCAGGGGATCACCGCGCTGGCGCGCGACAAGGCCCACCAGGATGCCCGCCTCGACATGGAGGGCAAGGCGAAGAAGTTGCTCGACCGGGTTCACTGAGTCCTGCTCTTCCCGGTGTTTCTCCAGCGCGGCGCTGCTCTCTCCAGAGTGAAAGGGCGGCGCTTCGCTTCGTGACGGGTCGAGGTCCGGGAGAGAGGCTCCCGGCGGCCCGTCATGGAGAATTGCCATGACCAAGTCTGTTCCCAAGCTGGTGCTCAGTTCCTCGCGCGACATCCCGTTCTCGCAGCTGGTGCTGAGCCAGAAGAACGTGCGGCGCGTGAAGGCGGGCCTCTCGATCGAGGACCTTGCCGATGACATTTATCGCCGCACCCTGCTCCAGAGCCTCAACGTCCGCGCCATGCTCGACGATGATGGCAAGGAGACCGGTCTGTTCGAGGTGCCGGCCGGTGGTCGCCGCTTCCGCGCGCTCGAGCTTCTGGTGAAGTCGAAGCGCATGGCCAAGGACCAGCCCGTCCCTTGCGTAGTGCGCGAGGGCGGCATCGCCGAAGAAGACTCGCTCGCCGAGAACGTCATGCGCGAAGGGCTCCACCCGCTCGACCAGTTCCGCGCCTTCAACGCGCTCGTCGAGGCGGGCCTCAGCGAGGAGGACATCGCGGCGCGGTTCTTCGTCTCGGTCTCGACCGTGCGCCAGCGCCTGCGCCTTGCTTCAGTCGCGCCCAGCCTGCTCGACGTCTACGGCGAGGACGGCATGTCGCTCGAACAGCTCATGGCCTTCTCGGTCACCGACAACCATGCCCGCCAGGAGCAGGTCTGGGAACAGGTCAACCAGGGTCAGCACGTTCCGGCCTACCACATCCGCCGTCTGTTGACCGAACAAGCCATTGCGGCGAGCGACCGGCGCGTGCGCTTCATCGGCATCGAGGCCTACACCGAGGCGGGCGGCTATGTGATGCGAGACCTGTTCTCGAGCGAGGAGGCTGGCTGGCTGCAGGATCCGGCGCTGGTCGAACTGCTGGTGAACGAAAAGCTCAACGAAGCAGCGCAGGAAATCGGTGCCGAAGGCTGGAAATGGGTCGAGGCCGCGATTGACCTGCCTTACGGCTGCGAGCGCGGCAAGCGCCGGATCACCGGCACGACGGTTCCGCTGACCGACGAGGAACAGGCCCGACTCGATGCCCTGGTCGAGGAATACGACGCGATCGGCGAGGAGTACCGCGATGGCTGCGACCTGCCCGACGAGGTCGATGCCCGGCTGACCGAGATCGACGCCGAGCTGACGCCGCTCACCTCTCGCCCGGTGGTCTATGAGCCCGATGAGTTAGCGCGGGCAGGCGTGTTCGTCTCACTGGCGCACGACGGGCGGCTACGGATCGACCGCGGCTATGTCCGGCCCGGCGACGAGCCTGTTGTCGAGGACGAAGGTGCGGCGGTCGATGCTGAAGCTGGCCAACAGGCCACCGGCCCGGCGATCAGCGTTGGCGGTCAGGTCCAGGATGAGCACCAGGGCGACGATGAGGACGATGCCATCCGTCCGCTGCCTGATCGGCTTGTCTCCGAGCTGACGGCCGTGCGCACGGTGGCGCTGCGCAATGCGCTTGCGCAGGATGCGGGGGCGGCATTCATTGCCGTTCTCCACGCACTCACCCTGTCGGTGTTCCGCTCGCACGGCACCCATGGCTGCGTGCAGATCGGCGTGACCCAGGCCTGGCTCGACAATGTCGCTCCGAACCTGCGCGAGACGCCATGGAGCCTGGCGATCCAGGAACGGCACGAGCAGTGGGCGGCGCGCCTGCCCGACGAACCCGCTGCGCTTTGGGATGCGCTGACCGCGCTGGCCCATGACGAGCAGATGGCGCTGCTCGCCCATTGCGTCTCGCTCGGCGTCAACGCGCTGTTCGAACCGGTCAAGGGCTACGGCGGTCAAATTTCGGCGCACGGCGTTGCCTGCCGGATCGCTGCGGCTGATGCCCTGGCGTCGGTCGTCGGCCTCGACATGGCCGGCGCAGGCTGGACGCCGACGGTCAACAACTATCTTAGCCGCGTGACCAAGCCCCGCATCATCGAAGCCGTGCGCGAAGCCAAGGGCGATGCAACCGCCGTGCTGATCGAGCATCTCAAGAAGGGCGACATGGCGCGCGAGGCCGAACGGCTGCTTGAAGGCACGGGCTGGCTACCCGAACCGTTGCGGCAACCGGTTATCGAAGCTGCCGAGCAGGCAGCATCCGACACTGACCTGCCCGACTTCCTCAATGATGAGGATGGCGAATTCGATCCGATGGCGATCGCCGCCGAATGAACCGGTGCGCGGGGCGGCACTGGTCGCCCCGCGTGCCTTCCCCCCAAACTTTCAAAGGAGCCATGCCATGGCTGACTATTTCACGCCCACAGTGGTCGATCCCGTGATTCCGCTTTCGGCGATGTTCCCGATCGAGCGGATGTTTCTTGCTCAGGTCTTCAACGAGGAGCTCGTCGGCGAGGCCGCGTATTATTTCAGCGAAGAAGGCGCGAGTGATCTGATCTCATTGCCAGCAGCTGAAGTCCGCTCCGCCCTCGATGCGGCCACCCCCGAAACCAGCCGCCTGGCGCAGAAGCTGATCGATGAGCAGCCCAACGCCATCCTGGGAGAGGATGATATCGAACTCGACATGGCCGGTGACCTCTGGCCCGACGTGCTGCAGGACATCGTGCGCCGCTCGCCCGACCTTCAGGAACTGACGGTCACCATGGCCTTCACCTGCTCGAAGATGCGCCCCGATGGCTTTGGCGGTCTCGCCATGCTGATCACCGCCAGCGCGATCCGCTCGGAATCGACCCACACACTGTTCGACCGATTCTACAAGGAAGCTGCGGTCAACGGGGAGATCTGTCATGGCGATTCCTGACTATGCCCGCACCAATTTCAACACTCTGCTCAGGGCTGCCAAGGACGGCAACCTGGCGCTGATGGAATGCACCGAGGTCGGCAGCGGCGAGACCCGCTATGTCCTGTGCGCCGTTGGCCGCGATGATGGTGATTACGTGATGACGCCGTTCGGTCATCTCGCGCCCGGCAACCCTTACGACGCCTATATCCCGCCCGCCTGAGCGCGCGCAGGCCTCTCAACACTTCCAATCCAAGGATCAAATCCATGACCAACTCGCCTTTGGCGGGTGCTTCCACGCGCCCGCTTGCTTCCGCTCGTCCGGACCAGGCTGCCCACTCCATCATCGAAGCCGCTCAGGACCTGCTCGGCCACCTTGCCGCAGGTCGCCGGATGGATGCGCCCGCCATCCGCACCGCCATGCAATCGGCCTTTGGTGCCAGCGATTCCAGCGGGGCCTGGGACTGGAAGACCGCCTACGAAGCGCTCGAAATCGCCCAGTTGCTGTTCCTGCGCCGCTATGGCCCTGCCATCCACGCCAAGACCGCTGATCCGTTCGAACGGCTGAAGCTTGTCGAACGGATTTCTCGCCTTACGCCCACCCAGACCCGGCGCAGCGAGGACATGGTGCAATACCAGCAGTTCTCGGCGCCGCTTGGCCTCGCCTGGGTCGCAGGGTTCGCCGCGAAATTTCAACCGGGCGAATTGGTACTGGAACCGTCGGCGGGCACCGGGTTGCTGGCGGTACAGGCCGAACTTGCCGGCGCAGGCCTGGCGCTCAACGAGGTTGCCGACACGCGGCTTGAACTGCTGCGGCATCTGTTCGAGCGCGCAAGCGTGTCCGGGCACGATGCGGCGCAGATCCACGATCGGCTCGATGAGGGCGTGGTGCCGACGTGCATCGTCATGAACCCGCCGTTCTCGGCCTCGCTCGGCGTCGAGACCCGCGTCGCCGATGCCGCATTCCGCCACATCGTCTCGGCGCTGGCCCGACTTGCCGTAGGCGGGCGGCTCGTCGCGATCACGGGGAGCCATTGTACGCCGGATCATGCGGCCTGGCGCGACAGCTTCGTGAGGTTGCAGGAAAAGGCGCAAGTTGTGTTCACCGCGCCGATCGCAGGCAGCATCTACGCGAGCCACGGCACGACTTTCGAGACCCGGCTGACGGTGATCGACAAGGTGCCTGCGGACGATCCCGGCGTCTTTCCGCCATCGCACGTGACGGCCGCCGATCTGCCAAGCCTGCTGCGAATGCTGGTCGATGCGCTGCCAACGCGGGCACCGGTTGCGGTCCTGCCTGCGATCCCATCGCCGGGAAAGATCGCTAGAACTAGCCGCCGAGCCGCCGCTCCTACACCTCGCCTTGTTGCCGTGCCGCCGGTTGAAGCCGCCGGAGTCGTGCTCAACTATGACACTGTCGATTGGGCTGCGACCAGTGGCGGCCGCCTGACCGACGCGCTCTACGAGCCTTATGTGCTGCAATCGATCCGGATCGCGGGCGCACAACCGCATCCGACCCGCCTCGTCCAGTCGGCTGCGATGGCCTCGGTCGCGCCGCCCATGCCCAGCTACCAGCCGCATCTGCCCTTAGGGCTAGTCGAAAAGGGGCTGCTTTCCGACGCCCAGCTGGAATCGGTGATCTACGCGGGCGAAGCCCATGCCGTGCACCTTGCCGGGAACTGGACGGTTGATGCCACGTTCGACAAGGTCGAGGCCGCACCCGACGACTGCGACAAGGCCGTCCGGTTCCGCAAAGGTTGGTTCCTCGGCGACGGCACCGGCGCGGGCAAGGGACGCCAGGTCGCAGGCGTACTGCTAGACAACTGGCTCAAGGGCCGTCGCCGTGCGGTCTGGATCTCGAAATCCGACAAGCTGCTCGAAGACGCCCAGCGCGACTGGCGCGCGCTCGGCCAGGAGCCGCTGCTGATCCAGCCGCTCGCCCGCTTTCGCCAGGGCACACCCATCCGGCTCGAGCAGGGCATCCTTTTTACGACCTATGCCACGCTACGCTCCGATGCGCGTGAGAACCGGGTTTCGCGGGTTCAGCAGATCGTCGATTGGCTGGGGTCCGACTTCGACGGGGCCATAATTTTCGACGAGAGCCATGCGATGCAGAATGCTGGTGGCGGCAAATCCGACCGGGGCGACAGCGCTCCCTCGCAGCAGGGACGCGCCGGGCTGCGCCTGCAGCACGCATTGCCTGATGCCCGCGTGCTGTACGTCTCCGCGACCGGGGCGACCACGGTCGAGAACCTCGCCTATGCACAGCGGCTTGGCCTGTGGGGCGGCGCGGATTTCCCGTTCGACAAACGCACCGATTTCGTCGCGGCCATCGAGGCGGGCGGCGTCGCGGCGATGGAAGTGCTGGCCCGCGATCTCAAGGCGCTCGGGCTCTATGCCGCGCGGTCGCTATCTTACGAAGGCGTCGAATACGAGCTGGTCGAGCACAAACTCACCCCTGACCAGGTGCGGATTTACGACGCCTATGCCGGAGCCTTCCAGGTCATACACAACAACCTCGACGCGGCGCTTGAAGCTTCGGGCGTGACCAGCAGCAGCGAGGGCACCTTGAACCGCCAGGCCAAGTCGGCGGCACGGTCGGCCTTCGAATCCGCCAAGCAGCGCTTCTTCAACCACCTCATCACTGCGATGAAAACGCCGACCCTGATCCGGGCGATCGAGCAGGGGATTGCCGATGGCCACGCCGCCGTGGTGCAGATCGTCTCGACCGGAGAAGCCCTGCTCTCCCGCCGCCTAGCCGAGATCGATCCAGGCGAATGGAACGACATTTCCTGCGATGTAACTCCTCGCGAATATGTCCTGGACTATTTGGTGCACAGCTTCCCGACCCAGCTTCACGAGACCTACACCGATGGCGACGGCAATCTCGCCTCGCGTCCTGCCTATGACGATGCCGGGAACGTGATAGAGTGCCGGGAAGCCATAGAACGGCGTGACTGCCTGGCCGAGAAACTGGCAGCGATGGAGCCGGTGCAAGGCGCGCTCGACCAGATCGTCCAGCGGTTCGGCACCGATATGGTCGCCGAGGTGACCGGGCGTTCGCGGCGCATTGTCCGCAAGGTCGATGCGGACGGGGAGCGGTTCGTGGTCGAGAACCGTCCCGCCCACGCCAATCTCGCCGAAGCGCAGGCGTTCATGGAAGACAGGAAGCCTATCCTCGTGTTCTCCGACGCCGGGGGCACCGGGCGCAGCTACCATGCCGATCTCGGCGCCCGGAACCAGCGGCTGCGCCACCACTACTTGCTCGAAGCGGGCTGGAAGGCCGATACCGCGATCCAGGGGCTTGGTCGAACTAACCGCACCAACCAGGCGCAGCCCCCGCTGTTCCGTCCGGTCGCCACCGACGTTCAGGCGGAAAAGCGCTTCCTCTCGACCATCGCGCGGCGGCTCGACACGCTGGGCGCGATCACCCGCGGCCAACGCCAGACCGGCGGCCAGGGGCTGTTCCGCCCTGAGGACAATCTCGAAAGCCCCTATGCCCATGCAGCGCTGCGGCAGTTCTACCTGCTGATCTACGCGGGCAAGGTCGAGCATTGCTCGCTGGCCACCTTCGAGGCCATGACCGGGCTGACGCTGACCGATGGTAGCGGCTGTATCAGGGACGAGCTGCCGCCGATCACGACCTTTCTCAACCGACTGCTGGCGCTCACGATTTCGATGCAGAACGTGCTGTTCACGGTTTTCGAACAGTTGCTCAGCGCCAAGGTCGAGAGTGCGATTGCGTCGGGAAGCTACGATGTCGGGCTGGAAACGCTGGTCGCCGACAGCTTCTCCGTCACCGGCAGCGAACCGATCTACGTCCACCCGGCCACCGGTGCCGAAACCCGGCTGCTCACCATTGCCATGCGCGAGCGCAACCAGCCGCTGGCGCTCGACAAGGCGCTCGACCTGCTATGCGAGCCGGGCGCGCGGCTGCTGGTCAACTCCCGCTCGAAACGCGCTGCCGTGCAGCTTCCAGCGCGAAGCGTCATGCTCGACGATGGCGAGGTTGAACGGCGGGTACGGCTGATCCGGCCGATGGAGCGGCTAAACTTCGCGGCTCACCATTTGCCCGAGACAGCCTGGGAAGAGGTCGACGAACGGACCTTCTCTTCGACCTGGCAGGCCGAGGTGGCGCAGGTGGAGGAGTTCACGCAAAGCGAACTGCACATTGTCACCGGGCTGCTGCTGCCCATCTGGAAGCGGCTGCCGGAGGAATCGACCCGCGTTTACCGGCTCCAGACCGACGATGGCATGAGCATTGTCGGGCGCAGGGTCTCACCTGCATGGGCAGCGAGCGCCACGGCTAAGACTACCGCGCCCGAACTATCCCCGCCGCAAGCGCTGGCCTTGCTGCGCGAGGGGCATACGGTGCTCGACCTCGCCGACGGCCTGCAACTGCGCCGCTCGCGGTTGATGCAGGTGAACCGCATCGAACTGACCGGGTTTGCTCCGACGGCTGTGGACCGACTGAAGGCGATGGGTCTGTTCTCGGAGATTATCAGCTGGAAGCTGCGCCTGTTCGTCCCCGACGATACCATTGCCGGGTGCCAGATTCTCGAGCGCTTGTTCGAACGCAATCCGCTAGCCCGCATCCTTGATCGCAAGGCTGCGTGACATGGGACAGCTTTCCACGCGCGCAGCGGATCTGTCGGAACGGCTCGCCCAGAACGCGCAGGCCGTTTGCCGCCATTACCTCCCTGCAGGACGCCGCGAGGGACGCTACTGGATGGTTGGCGATGTTGCCGGTACGCCCGGACGCAGCCTCTACGTCCGCCTCTTCGAAAACGAACGCGGTACGATCGGCAACTGGGTCGATGCGGCGACCGGTGAACATGGCGACCTCATCGACCTTATCCGGCTGAACCAGCGCCACGGGCGGCTTGCCGAGACCATCGACGAAGCCGAACGCTTCCTGTCGCTGCCGCCATCGGCTGACGACGACGAGCGGAGGCTCTCGCCCGGTCCACCAGCACGCGCAGGGTCGCCAACCGCCGCAAGGAGACTGTTCGCAGCTTCCAAGCCGATTGTCGGCACGTTGGCGGCGACCTACCTGCAATCGCGTGGCATCACGCATCTTGTCGACCTGCCAGCGCTGCGATTCCACCCCCGCTGCTACTATCGGCCCAACGACTACGATGTGCCCGGTACGCCTGTTGCATTTGCGGCTTTGATTGCTTCGGTCACCGATCACGAAGGCACCCAGACCGGCACCCATCGCACCTGGCTCGATCCATCCGGCAGCATGAAAGCCGCAGTCGCATCGCCGCGCCGTGCAATGGGCAATATCCTTGGGCATGCAATCCGGTTCGGGAAGGCGCAGGATGTCATCGCCGCAAGCGAAGGCATCGAGACCATGCTCTCCTTACGCGAAGTCCTGCCGACCTTGCCACTCGCCGCCGCCACCTCCTCGTCGCACCTCGCCGCCATCCTGTTCCCGCCAATGCTTCGCCGCCTATACGTCGCTCGCGATCGCGATGCGGCCGGGGACGCAGCGCTCTCAATCCTGACCGAGCGGGCATTGGCAGCTGGGATCGAACTACTCTCGCTCATGCCTGAGCTGGGCGACTTCAACGACGACTTGCGCCTGCATGGGCCATCGGTTCTGGGCGAGCGGGTCGTCGATCAATTGCACGAGACCGACCGGGCGCGATTTCAACGTCGCTGAGCCGGGCCGAGACGGGATCAGGATGATGGTCCCCGGCATGGGCAGTTCCGCGAAGCCATGCCGGACCCACCCGGCCTTCTTTAGGGGCGATCCGGGAGGACCG
>NZ_DATEMB010000031.1:0-12388 GCF_035276005.1 Rhizorhapis sp. | reverse complement strand
CTGCCGCGCCGAACCGCACACTGACATGAACCCGGTGCTCCTAAAGCCCCAGTCGGACCGGGCCGCGCAAGTCGTAGTCCATGGCCGGGCGCGGGGCACGCTAGGTGCGGACTATTATCGCAGCCGCAAGGGCGAACTGCTGGACGCAGTGCTTGCCTCCTACCAACGCCTCAGGGCCGCCGCCGACATCGTGTTGGTCGAAGGCGCGGGCAGCCCCGCCGAGATCAATCTGCGGCAGGGGGACATCGCCAATATGGGGTTCGCCCGCACGGCCGGTCTTCCCGTGGTCCTGATCGGCGACATCGACCGGGGCGGCGTCATCGCCTCGCTTGTGGGCACCAAGGCGGTGATCGACCCGGAAGACGCCGCGCTCATCCGTGGGTTTCTGATCAACAAGTTCAGGGGCGACCTCCGGCTTTTCGATGAAGGCTATGCCGCAATTCAGCGTCTCACCGGCTGGCAGGGACTAGGCGTCATCCCCTGGCTTCCTGCCGTCGCAAAGCTTCCGGCCGAGGATGCCGTGGCTCTCGACCGGGTTGTTCCCGATGAAGCGGGCGCGATCGAGATTGCTGTCCCCATGCTCTCCCGCATCGCCAATTTCGACGATTTCGACCCGCTCGCACAGGAGCCATCCATCCGCCTTGTCATGGTGCCGCCCGGAAAGCCCATACCCGCTACTGCCAGCCTCATCATAATTCCCGGCACGAAGGCGACCATCGCCGACCTTGGCTTCCTGCGCGCCCAGGGTTGGGACGTGGACATTGCAGCACATGTCCGGCGTGGAGGCCATTTGCTTGGCATTTGCGGCGGCTATCAGATGCTGGGCGACACCATCGCCGATCCCGTGGGGGTGGAGGGCAGCGCAGGCACGGAACAAGGTCTCGGCTATCTCCCCGTCCGTACCCGGCTTGGCCCGGAAAAAGCGCTGCTGCGCGTCAACGGGACCAGCCTGCGCGATGGCGCGGCCTTTACCGGCTATGAGATTCATGCTGGACGCACAGAGGGTCAGGCTGAGCCGCTATTGCGTATGGCGGACGGCCGCACCGATGGCGCGATCAGTGCCGATGGCCGCATCGCGGGCTGCTATGTTCATGGCCTCTTCAACGCGCCTGGGCAGCGTGCGGCCTGGCTGACCCGCCTTGGTGTGCGCTCAAACGGCATCGATCAGCGCCATGCCGTCGACGCGGCGCTTGACGAACTCGCATCCAGTCTCGAAGCCGCTCTCGACATGGAAAAAATCCTCATCATGGCGCAGGATGCAGAATGACCCAGACGCCTCCTCCCCGCTTCGGCCAGCAGTTCCTCGACAGTTTCGACGATCTGCTGCACTGGCGGCGGGATGTGCGGCATTTCGATCCGCGGCCCATCGATCAGGACCTGCTGAACAGCCTGCTCGATCGTGCCTGCCTTGCGCCTTCGGTCGGCAATTCGCAGCCATGGCGCTTCGTTCGCATTGTCTCGCCCCACATCCGGCAGGCGGTCACAGCGCATGTTGAATCGGAAAACGCACGCGCCCGGGAGGAGTATGACGGCAGGCGCCGCACAGCCTATGCGGCGCTCAAAGTCCACGGCCTGGACGAGGCGCCCGAACACATCGCCGTTTTCAGCGATAGCGCCACCGCCGAAGGACATGGCCTTGGCCGCCGTACAATGCCGGAGACGCTCCATTATTCCACCGTCACTGCCGTCTACACCTTCTGGCTTGCGGCCCGCGCCCGGGGCATCGGCCTTGGCTGGGTGTCGATCCTCGATCCTCAGGAGATCGTGCGGCTCCTCAAAGTCCCTTCGTCCTGGAAATTCATTGGTTATATGTGCGTCGGCTACCCCTCCAGCGAAGAGGGTGAGCCGGAACTGGAGAGGCTTGGCTGGCAGGCGCGGATCAATCCTCAAAATACACGGTTCACGCGATGATCATCACTCTTGAAACCGCCCAGGCCCGCCTTGACGCTCTCGCCAAGCCCAGGGGGAGCCTAGGCCGGCTTGAAAGCCTTGCCGCTCGCCTGGCCGTGATCCAGCAGAGCCTGTCGCCCGTCACTCGCCCGCGCCGGATTGTGCTTTTCGCTGGCGATCATGGCGTGGCTGCAAGTGGCGTCACTGCCTGGCCGTCCGCCGTCACGGGCGCCATGATCGGCCTCATCTGCGCGAGGCGATCCTCCAGCTCGGCACTGGCGCGCGCGCAGGAGGCGGACCTGCGGCTGGTTGATGTAGGCTGCCTAACGGTCGCAAAAGACCCGCCCTATTTCTTTCGGGATGCCCGCATCGCTCCGGGCACGGCCGATCTGTCGCGGGAAGCCGCGATGACGGTCGAGCAGTTCGAAGCGGCCTGGTCGGTCGGCAAGGAAGAGGCGTCGCTTGCCCATGCGGAGGGCTTTGCGGTTCTGCTCGCGGGTGAGATGGGCATCGGAAACACAACGCCCGCTGCCTGTCTCACCATGCTGCTCGCAGGCATTGATGCGTCGGCCGCCACCGGGCGCGGGGCTGGAGCGGACGATGTCACGCTTTCGCGCAAGAGCGCTCTTGTCGAACGCGCCGTTGAAAGGGCCCGCGCCCTCCCGCTCCAGACCGGCATCGCCGCCCTTTGCGGATTTGAGATTGCTGCAATGGCCGGCTTTTTCGTGCAGGCGGCGCGACAAGGCTCAACCATCCTGCTCGACGGCTATGTCGCAACCGCCGCCGCGCTTGTCGCCGAACGCCTTTTTCCCGGCAGCAAGAGCAAGATGATCGCTGCCCATCTTTCCGCCGAGCCCGGCCATCGCGCAGCACTCACGGCGCTTGGGCTTCCTCCCTTGCTTGAGTGGGATTTGCGGCTGGGCGAAGGAACCGGAGCGCTGCTGGCGCTGCCCATGCTCGATTCAGCGGCGGCGCTGCTCCGGGATGTCGCACTGCTGTCGGACGTTGCTCCGTGACGGAGCCGCTCCGCTCACGCTGGTGGGTCCCCCCGCTGCTCGCGCTGCAGTTCCTGACGCGCATTCAGGTCAAGGTCTTGGATGCCGTGCCTGGCGCTGAGGTCGCCCATGGCCTCAAGCGTTCGCCCATCTGGTTTCCCTTGGTAGGAACGCTCATTGGCTGCATTACCGCCGCAGTGCTGGTTGGGGCCGATGCGCTCTGGCCGCTCGCCGTGGCGGTTCTGATTGCGCTGGCCATCGAAGCTCGCTTGACGGGCGCCTTTCACGAGGATGCTGTTGCCGATTTCTGCGATGCACTGGGCGGCGGATACGACCGCAGGTCCACGCTCCGAATCCTGAAGGACAGCCGCGTCGGCAGCTATGGAGCGGTCGGCCTCATTCTGGCGATTGGCCTGCGGGCCTCGCTGCTGGTCTCGCTGCCATCCTCCTTGCTCGTCTGGGCGATTGTGGCGTCCGCCTGCTTTGGCCGCCTCGTCGCCGTCGCTACCATGACGCTGATCCCTCCGCCGCAGGAGGTTGAGGGCCTTGCAGGACAGGTACGGAGTTCGACGCATTGGCCAGTGCTGGCGCTGGCGGCGCTGCTTTCCGTGCCCGCGCTTCTCCCGCTTGCCCTCAAGACACCCCTGGCATTGGCCGGCGCCTTTGCGGGCGCGGCCATCTTTCTCCTCTGGCTGCACCGCATGCTGATGCCCCGCCTGGGCGGCGCCACCGGCGACTGCCTCGGCTTTGCCGCCTATGCAGGGCAACTCATTCTTCTC
The DNA here is from genome assembly GCF_035276005.1 of Rhizorhapis sp. Taxonomy (NCBI): domain Bacteria; kingdom Pseudomonadati; phylum Pseudomonadota; class Alphaproteobacteria; order Sphingomonadales; family Sphingomonadaceae; genus Rhizorhapis; species Rhizorhapis sp. The sequence goes on along the minus strand of NZ_DATEMB010000031.1, from coordinate 8,724 downwards.
CTCGCCGTCGCTGCCGGATGAAGCAGACCGTCTGGCTGGTACGCCACCCGCCCGTCGCGCTCGCCTGGCAAAAGCGCTGCTACGGCCAAAGCGACCCTGGTTTCAGCCGTGAAGGGGCACGGATGGCGAAGGCTTTAGCGCTGGAGATCGCCCGTTGGTCGCCTGATCTCGTGATACACTCCGATGTGCAGCGAACCCGCTCGCTCGCCGAACAGATCGGCGCGCCCTTGCTGGCCGATCCCCAATGGCGAGAACGGCATTTCGGCAGTTGGGAGGGTCAAAGCTGGCAAGCCATCTACCGCGCCACCGGCAGCGACATGGACAGGATGCTGAGCGAACCCGACAGCTTCCGGCCGGGTGGCGGCGAGACCACGGCTGAACTGTTCGAGCGGATCAGGACTGCATGGCTCTCCCTGCCGCCGCTGCCGCGCATCGCGATTGTGACGCATGGCGGCCCCATTGCCTGTGCGCGGGCGCAGCTCGAAGGCGTTTCTTTCGACCGGCTGCCGGCGTTCATTCCAGCGGCTGGCGAAATCGTGACGCTTCAGTTTTGACGCCAACCCCACCGCGTATAGGCGAGCGGCTCCTGCGCGCAGCCAATGCTCTCAAGATAGGCCCGCTTCTTCTCTCGTCCCGCCGAAAACCGGTGACTCATCCTGGCAGGCGGCACGCCGAGCGGCAGGAAATCGCTCCAATCGTAGAGCCGCACCTTATAGCTATCGCACAAATGCTTGAGCGTATCTTTCCGTACGAAATCTAGGTCCATCAGGATCGGACGGCTGAGCTTGCCATCGTCCACGCGAATGATGTCCTGGATGAACACCCCGCCCCGTGTGTCGATCAGCACGATGTCGGCATCTACGCTCTTTGCCCGCTGATAGGCGCGTGCATAGGGCTTCACGAAATCATGCGCCTTCATCGTCAGGAACGCGCCCGACAGCAGTGCAAATCCCACTGCCAGCCAGACCGGCCTCATTGAAAGCCGCCCCCCTGCGCCTGATAGCCGCACCCATCCGAACCCACCCAGCAGGCAGAATGAACCGATAAGGCCATGGAGATAACGGTAGCCCCAGCCATGCGCCTGATAGACGAGCACCAGCAGCCCCATCGCGCAGCCAATGGCAAGCGGCATTAAGATCGTTGCGTCCCTTGAAAGGAGCCGCCGCCAGCGAAACTGCATCGCACCGAGCAGCGCCAGCGGCATCAGCAAGATGTTGTTCCAGGCCATGAACCGGGACAGGTTGAGCAGCGGCAGCATGTCCTTGCCCAGCCTATGGGTGATGAGGTGATAGATGCGGAACCCCAGGTCAATCCGCTTGCCGCCCTGAAGCGGCTTCGTCCCGCTATAAAGATCAGCGAGCAGCGCCGGATAAAGCTTGCCCCAGATGATCGCGATCAGCGCATAAGCGAAAAGGTAGAACGCCACCGCGCCCCAGCGGCGGCGCACGGCCAGCCACAGGATGAAGGGTGCCGCAAACATCGGGTGAAAGTGGAACTGGTGCAAGCCGACGGCCAGCAACGCCACCAGCGCCGCGCCCGCATGCCCCTTCCAATCATCCCTCAAAAACAGCGCAAGCCAGAGCATGTTGAGGCCGAAATGGGCTGACATGGCATAGGCAGTCATCGACATGACCAGGAGCTGCGTCGAGGAGAAACCAAGAAGCAGCGTTACCAGCACCGCATCGGGCCGGTCCGGGAACAGCCGCAAGGCGATCCGCCAGAGGCAGATATAGCCCAGCCCCAGGAACAGCGGACTGGTGAGCGCCGGATCCGCGACATGGGACAGCAGCGCCCGAAAGGCCGCATGGACCGGCAGATAGTTGGAAATCCAGGCAATATCGCCGCCATAGACGCTCATGAAGATGGGATTGATACCCCGCACATAGTCCCGCCACTCGGCCGGGATCGGCATGCCCAGCCTGCCTTCGCGAAGATAGAAGGTCGCAAATTCCCCCATCTGCTCATCGCGCGAAAGCGAATAGCCGCCAAAAACGGCATAATGTCCGGCCCACCCGATCAGCACAAAAAGCAGGATGGCGCCCAGAACCATCGCCGGTGGTGGCAACAGCCTCGCCGCCTTTCCGTCAAATCGGAACAATGTCATCAGCAGCAGGAACGGCACAGTTGCGATCAGGACGAACCGGTCCTGCTGCACCATGAAGATTTCCGGCAGGGCATAATAGCGGCTGAAAACGAAGTGGAAGAGATAAGCAAGGCCCGCCCAAGCCGCGACAAAAAGCGCCGAGCAAAGAAAGAACCGTCTTGTGAATGTCATTCAGGCCCACCCGGCTGCTTCGTGAAGGCCGATCCCTTAGCGCCCCATCCAGCCCAAGGCGAGCCCCGGCTCAAGGCCTATTGGACACGGAAAGGTGCCATGGCATAGAAAAGCGCCTCACGGGATGAGACGTTCAACTTGCTGTAAAGCTGCCGGATGTGGCTGCGTACCGTATCCACCGCGATATCCAGATTGGCGGCGCATTTTTCCACATTATGGCCCTTGAGCAATTGCTGAAGCACCCGGTCTTCAGCCTGTGTCACGCCAAAATAGCTGCGATAACCCTTATACTGCGCCGATTCCGCCTCATTGGCCCAGCGCAGTTCCAGGCCATATAAACGCTCACGGGATGAGCTTGCTGGCAACAGGCGAAGGACGATCACCAGCCCCATAAGCCCGTCTTCCGAAAAGGAATGAACAAGGACGTCATTATCCTCGACTTCGGACGCTCGGGCCTGCAGCGTCGCCATGCCGGTGCCGCGTGCCAGGCAGAGAAGGCCGTCGCGTCCTTCGAGGAAATCGTGATTCTCAAGCGTGCGCCGGGCTGCCTTGTTCGCCCATCTGATTTCCAGAGCTTCGTTGACGATCAGACGAGCAGTCGTTCCTGAGTCGAGCCAAGCCAAGGCCGCCTCGCGCAGCTTCTCCGCACAGTTCAGCACCGTAATTCCCCCTTCAGGGGCACTGAAGACACTAGAACAACTGTCCCGTATCCGGACAGTGCCGTCTCAACAGTACCCTTACCCCCACATTAATATCGTTAATTCTATGCAAATGGTTCTGCATCACCAATTTTGGTGATGCGAATCGATATATGACGGTCGTACTAGCCACCCAACAACAGTTTTAACGATTTGTTAACCCATGACTTAGCGCCGAAACAAAAATCGGCCGGAAGACGGGATTTTGCCTGGTGGCAGGTGACTTGGAGGGGATGACCGAGTTTCCTGTCTCATGGAGAATTGCGGGTCGCAATCGCAATTCTGTGCTCTTGGGCACTTTGGGGGGATAAGATGAATTCAGCGAGAAGGCTGGCTGTCGCGGCCATGGCCGCGTCAACTTCGATCCTTATGGGTGCGGGAGCCGCCCGCGCCTCCGACATGGTCTATACACCAACCAATCCGTCCTTTGGCGGCAATCCATTCAATTCATCGCATCTGCTGGGCGTCGCCAATGCGATCAACAAATATAAGGATCCCACTGCCAGCAACAGTTCGGATCCAGCCGCCCAGTTCCTGCGCACCCTGCAGAGCCGCCTGCTCTCCTCTCTCGCATCGCAGATCACCGATGTGATTTTCGGTGAGAATGCGCAGGACAGCGGCCTCATCAAATTCGGCGACCAGGAAATCAGCTTCGTGCGCGGAGCCGATTCCGTGACGCTCACCATTTCCGATCTTGCCTCTGGCTCGGTCAGCGAAATCATCGTTCCGCTGTTGCAGGGAGCTAGCTGATGCCGTTTCCTTCGCATCTGCTGAAACTCGCACCCATGCTGCTAGCCTTGCCGGGCCTGTCGGCCTGCGCGACTTATAATCCCGGCACATGGCAGCAGCCCCAGCTTGCAAAGCCCTCGCCCACGCAGAACAAATTGCTGGAACTGCCGGGGAGCGGCAAGCGGGTAGCGGTCGCAGTCTACGGCTTTACCGACCAGACGGGGCAGTTCAAACCCACCGATAATGTGCAGACGCTCTCGCGCGCCGTTACCCAGGGGGCTACCTCCATATTGGTGAAGGCACTGCAGGATGCGGGCAATCGCCAGTTCTTCCAGGTGATCGAGCGGGAACGGCTCGACAATGTGCTGCGCGAGCGCGCCGTCATCCGCGAGATGCGGGCCTCCTATCTCGGCGAAAAACAGGTCAATCCGCAAGCGCTGCCACCCCTGCTCTTTGCAGGACTGCTGCTTGAAGGCGGCATCATCGGCTTTGACTCCAATGTGAAGACCGGCGGCGCGGGCGCCCGGTTCTTGGGTATTGGCGGCAATGGGCAATATCGCGAGGACACGGTCACGCTCTATCTGCGGGCGGTCAGCGTGAAGACCGGCGAAGTTTTGACCTCGGTCAATGTCCGCAAGTCGATTGCCTCAGTGGCGCTTGGCGCCAACGCCTTCCGCTATGTGGGGTTCAAGGATCTGCTCGAACTGGAAACCGGCGTCACCTATAATGAGCCGGACCAGCTTGCCGTGCAGCAAGCCGTTGAAAAGGCGGTCTATGCGCTCATCATGGAGGGCGCGCTGCAAGACCTCTGGTGCTTTGGCACCACCGATGAATATAGCGGAAATCTGCTCAAAAATTATGTGGCCGAGCGCGATTCCATAAAGACGGACAAGGCCGCTCTGCCCGTGCGGACCGACGGCAGCCGCGTGAGCGGCGCCTGCCGGACGGCAGCACCCCGGGCGGCCGCAATCCGCCTGCCGGTGAGCCCGGCGGCGATGTGACAGGAGAAAGAGATCAACTGATTTGAAGATTGGGCTGGCCCGTCAGCGGCAGTGATTGGCGTCAAGACGCTGACGGACCAGGTGGACAAGGTTCGCGGAACCAAGTCCGGAGTGTAGGTGAAGCACCCACGCGGCGATTGTGCCACATAGGCGAGACGCAGGCAATGAGTCGCCGCGTCCGGGTCCGGGCCAATTTGCGCCGTTTTGCAGTGCTTCTTCACCACTCCCATCCCTTCCGCGGGCTGCCTTGAGGCCGGGCGCTGCAGCCACACCCTATCCGGCCGGACAAGCGGTGCCGTCTCCGGCGGCATCGGGGGCCAATTTTGCCCAGAACAAGGGAGTGAACGGGATGAAGAAGATCCTTTTGACGGCAGTGTCGGCTTTCGCGCTGACCACTGCGGCGCATGCAGATAATTCGACGAGCACGGTTACGCAGACCAACACGGGTAACCAAGCGACGGTCAACCAGGTTGCTGCTGCAGCCGGTGGCGCATCGACCATCAATCAGAGCGGCGCCACGAACGTCGCCACCGTCACGCAGAGCGATGACGGCATTGGAACGTCGCCCATCCAGACCTCCAACATTCAGCAGTCGGGCGACAGCAATACGGCGACTGTGAATCAAAATTCCGAAACGCCGTTCAACTATCCGCCCTTTACCCAGAACAGCTCGACCGTGCTTCAGTCTGGGAACCTCAACAGCGCCACCGTCAGCCAGAAGGATGACGGCCAGAAGTCCACGATCGACCAGGCGAGCAGCGGTAACCTCGCTTCGGTAACGCAGGGCGTCGGTGGTTCGGGTGACACCACCTTCGAAAACAGCTCCACCGTCTATCAGGGTGGTGCAGGCAGCCATGTCGCTACGGTTTCGCAGACGGGCCGCTACAACAGCAGCTCCGTAAGCCAGAATGGTCTGGATCAGTTGGCTGATGTGAACCAGCTCGGGAACGGCAACACCGCTGGTGTCAGCCAGGACGGTTTCGCCAACACCTCCTACACCACGCAGGGCGGCAACAACAACCAGGCCTACACCACCCAGGCCGGGGTGGACGGCAGCACGTCGACCATCAATCAGGGCGGTAACAGCAACTATGCTTCGGTTTTCCAAATTGATGACGGCAACAATCTGTCGCAGCCGCCGCTCAATAATTCGACCGTTAACCAGTCCGGCAACGGCAACCAGGCATTTGTCGACCAGAATGCCCAGACGGCGATCATCGACAACAATTCGACGATCAACCAGTCCGGCAACGGCAACTTTGCCAGCCTGACCCAGAAGGATGACTCGCAGAACTCGACAATCGACCAGACCGGCAACGGCAGCAGCGCCACCGTGAAGCAGGGCGTCACGCAGTTCGGCACCGACAACAGCTGGGGCAACACTTCGTCGGTATCGCAGGCTGGTTCCTCGCACATCGCTTATGTCGAGCAGATCAACCTGAGCGGTCTGTCGGACATCGATCAGTCCGGCGCGTCCAACTCCGCTACGGTCTATCAGTCCGGTTACAATGAAACCTCGGACATCGATCAAAGCGGCAACGGAAGCTCGGCGTTCGTCAATCAGTTTGGCGCGAACAACAATGCCATCACGCTGCAGACGGGTGATCTGAACAGCTCGACCATCCTGCAGGGCGGCGCAAGCAACTATGCTTCTGTGACCCAGTCCACTGACGGCAACATATCGGTTGTCGATCAGTCCGCCAGCTTCGGCGGTTCGGCGATCGTCACGCAATAAAAAACATCGGTCCGGGCCCGAAAGGGCCCGGACTTCCTTGGGGTAAGAACCATGAAAAAGATACTTCTAGGCGCTGTTTCGGCCATGGCTCTTGCCACCGCCGCCCATGCCGACACCAGCACCAGCACCGTCACCCAGTTGGGTTCGACGCAAAACGCCACCGTTACGCAGACGGCGGCCTTCAGCTCTGATTCCACCATCACGCAAAGCAACGCGAATAACAAAGCGACGGTCATCCAGGCCGGCGCCGACAACCTGTCCAAAATCACCCAGTCCGCCAATGGCGCCAAAGCCAATGTGGACCAGGACAGCCGCGTTGACGCTCCCACCAGCAATGATCCCACGAACGCGGCCTTCATCACGCAGAGCGGCGCTTCTACCGCCGGCGTGACCCAGGATGGCGAAGGCAATGCCGCTCATGTCGACCAGTCGGGTGCAAACTCGACCGCGACTGTCGTTCAGCTCAACGCCAATCGTCCGGTCCCGGGCGCGGCCAATCGTCTAAACGAAGCCACCATCGGCCAGGATGCCGATGCCGCCAACGCGTCGATCGATCAGAATGGCGAAGGCGATTATTCATCGATCATCCAGACCGCCGATGCCGACGGCTCCATCGCCTCGTCCACCCAATATGGCGAGGACAACGCCTCCGACATCGAACAGAGCGGCAAGAACAGCCTTGCCACCGTCTATCAGCAGTCGGGGCCTGGCACCGCCGGCAATGGCAGCTATTCGTCGGTCGATCAGAGCGGTCAGGACAACAGCGCCGACGTCTATCAGCTAGGCGCCGGCAATGACTCCTATGTGAAGCAGGATGGCAGCGACGGCGACGTCAAGGTTCGTCAGACCGGCAGCGATAACAGCTCCGACATATATCAGACAGCTTTTGGCGGCAGCACGGTTGACGTCAAGCAGAATGGCCAAGGCAACAGCTCCTTCGTGCGCCAGGCTTCCACTGGCTCAATCGTCACGGTCGATCAGAACGGCACGGACAATTTGTCGAACGTCGTCGAAATCGCCGGCGGCTCTTCGGTCACGGTCGAGCAGACCGGCGACGAGAACAGCGCCAATGTGGGGCAGCTAACAGCCTTTGGTGAAGCCGATGTCCATCAGAACGGGACGCGCAACAGCGCCAATGTGGGTCAAGCTGGAGCAGGCGTATCTGTAGATGTCGAACAGGATGGCACCGAGAACGTGTCGAACACCCTGGAAATCGCTGCCCTGTCGTCGGTGAACGTCAATCAGGAAGGCGTTCGCAACCTCTCCAATGTGGGCCAGCTCGGCTACACCGCCACGGTCGGCGTCCTGCAGGCCGGCAATCGCAACCTCTCCAATGTAGGTCAGGCAAGCGGGCTCGACTTCGACGCGCAGTTCAGCCAGGTCGACGTCAGCCAGATCGGCGACGATAACCGCTCCGGCGTCAGCCAGGGCGGCCTCGATCAGCAGGCCTTCGTCCGCCAATATGGGGACAGCAACGAGTCCGGCATCCTGCAGATCGGCACCAACAATTACGCCAATGTCACGCAGACGGGCAATGGGAACAGCTCCGACGTGGAACAGGGCGGCTTGGACAATCATGCCGAACTCGCCGTCAACGGATCGTTCAACGGATCGGAAATCTTCCAGTCCGGCTCAGCGAACGTCGCCAGCGTGACGCAGAATGGCGATCACAACTTGTCCCTGGTCGACCAGTCCGGCGCGCTCAACAGCGCCACCGTCACTCAGTCAACCGACTGGAACAGCTCAACCGTGACACAGTCCGGCACTGGCAACATCGCTATGGTAAACCAGTAAGTTACCCCTGGGCGGCGGGAATGGTCGGGGCCATTCCCGCCGCCGCACATCATGCTTGAAAGGCCCGTCATGATGAAGAGGATGTTTGCGACCGCCCTGCTTGCTCTCGCCGTTCCGCTTGTCGCGACGGCGCAGACCAGCGCCAGGATCAACAGCGTTGGCCACAGGCAGAATATTTTCGTCGATCAGTCGGCTGCAATCGCAAGCAGCATCGATATCGAGCAGATCGGCAATAGCAATCAACTGGTTCATAGCCAGATCGGCACCGGTCAGAGCGCTGCTTACCGGGTGTCCGGCAATGACAATGCTATCGCGGCCCGGCAGGAGGGCAATGGCGCGAACAGCCTTTCCGGCCAAATCACGGGAAATGGCAATGAAGCCCGGCTGACGCAGTTCGCCGCCCTCGGCGGAAGCGCCAATGCGCTGACGCTCATCCAGCATGGCAGCAGCAATTTCGCTGACATCAACCAAAGCGCCAATGCCGGCGTCAAC